>NZ_CP199292.1:1097500-1397500 GCF_052495765.1 Aliikangiella litoralis
GGCGGCCGTAACTATAACGGTCCTAAGGTAGCGAAATTCCTTGTCGGGTAAGTTCCGACCTGCACGAATGGCGTAACGATGGCCATACTGTCTCCACCCGAGACTCAGTGAAATTGAAATTGCGGTGAAGATGCCGTATACCCGCGGCTAGACGGAAAGACCCCGTGAACCTTTACTATAGCTTCACACTGGACTTAGAACCTGCTTGTGTAGGATAGCTGGGAGGCTTTGAAGCGGTGACGCCAGTCATCGTGGAGCCAACCTTGAAATACCAGCCTGGTATGTTTTGAGTTCTAACGCAGACCCATTATCTGGGTCGCGGACAGTGTGTGGTGGGTAGTTTGACTGGGGCGGTCTCCTCCCAAAGAGTAACGGAGGAGCACGAAGGTACCCTAATCCCGGTCGGAAATCGGGAGTTTAGTGCAATGGTATAAGGGTGCTTGACTGCGAGACAGACACGTCGAGCAGGTGCGAAAGCAGGTCATAGTGATCCGGTGGTTCTGTATGGAAGGGCCATCGCTCAACGGATAAAAGGTACTCCGGGGATAACAGGCTGATACCGCCCAAGAGTTCATATCGACGGCGGTGTTTGGCACCTCGATGTCGGCTCATCACATCCTGGGGCTGTAGCCGGTCCCAAGGGTATGGCTGTTCGCCATTTAAAGTGGTACGCGAGCTGGGTTTAGAACGTCGTGAGACAGTTCGGTCCCTATCTGCCGTGGGCGTTGGAAATTTGAGGAGAGCTGCTTCTAGTACGAGAGGACCGAAGTGGACGAACCTCTGGTGTTCGGGTTGTCACGCCAGTGGCATTGCCCGGTAGCTATGTTCGGACAGGATAACCGCTGAAAGCATCTAAGCGGGAAGCCCCCTCCAAGATAAGATTTCCCTAGAGCTTTAAGCTCTCATAAGGAACGTTGAAGACTACGACGTTGATAGGCAAGGTGTGTAAGTGCTGTGAGGCATTGAGCTAACTTGTACTAATGATCCGAGAGGCTTGACCATATAACACCCAAGCGGTTTGTTTGGTGTGATTATAGAGTGAATTGTCATTTTACGAATAGTGTTGTTGAAGAAAACCTAGCTTGTACTTGTTTTTATTAAGATTGTAACAATTTGGTTAGTTGCAGAACTAACAGCTTAAGCTGAGAGGCTTGAGTAACAGTTTTGCCTGGTGATATTAGCGAACGGGAACCACCTGATCCCATCTCGAACTCAGAAGTGAAAACGTTCAGCGCCGATGATAGTGTGGGGTTTCCCCATGTGAAAGTAGGTCAACGCCAGGCGCTTATTTGAAGAGGCCCAATCGAAAGATTGGGCCTTTTTTTATGCGAGTTAGAATGGGTTTATCTTTTTATACTCGTTGTTTCCTTTAATGACGATTGTTAACTCTTTAATGAAAGGCGTTATAGGGGAAGTACTAAGTTGATAGTGCTTATTTCGAAAAGATTTTTAATTGAAGTTTTATTTATTTTAAATCGACTAATTATATAGGCATTCGATGATAAAAAGGATTGGAGCATATTCGTTAAGTTTTACCACCTGAAATATTCCTTCAGCAAAATTATGAATAAATACTACACTTATTTTGTTGATTCAAAATTAAAATACTAGAATTTTAGCCGTTACTAATGCATGAGTATTCACGCCATATTTTGTTAATGGAGCTTCAAAATGTCTAATGACCATACGATCTTGATTGTAGATGACGCTCAGGACAATAGATTGTTGTTAAGTATGCTTTTAGAGGAAAAGTATACTGTCATTGAAGTCGAATCTGGGCGTGCCTGTCTTGATTATGTATTAGAAAATTTGCCTGATCTAATCTTATTAGATGTCAATATGCCTGGGCTAACGGGATATGAGGTTTGTGTTAATCTTAGAAAAAATAAAAAAACCGAGGGTATACCTGTCATTTTTGTTTCTGCACTTGATAGCGCAGAAGAACGCTTAGCTGGTTTTGAAGCTGGTGCCGATGATTATATTACTAAACCTGTAGATGGTGAAGAATTATTAAAAAAAGTAGAGTTTCGTCTACAAAGAGTTCAAGAAATTGTTAAAGCCAAAAGTGATGCATCAGCTGCAATTAATGTGGCGATGGAAGCTATGACCTCTAGTAGCGAACTTGGCCAAATTATTCAGTTTGTAAAAAATGTACAGCAAATTGACTCTAAGTATGAAGTAGGACAAGCAATTATTGATATTGCTTCTAGCTTTAGTTTGAAGGCCTCTGCTTTGGTGGTAGATAGCCCCCCTATTGTTGTTGGGTGTGCTGAAGATAGTATTGAAGCAAAGTTACTAAGTCGATTTTTAGATAGTCCTGAGCGGGTCACAAATAGAGGGATCCGTACGGTTATCAGGAGTGAAAATATGGCGCTCTTGGTAAAAAATATGCCACTTGACGATGATACAAGGTATGGAAGGTTGAAGGATCATCTTGCTGTACTTGAGGATATTGCTAATGGCCGACTGCAAACTTTAAACGCTAGAGATTTAATTGAAAAGCAAAAGAGTAAACTTTTGAAAAAAGTGGTAGAGCTTGCTGAGAAACAAATTAAATTGACAAGTAAGAAAATCCATGAACATTCAGAAATGGTTAATAAGTCGATGGAGCAAATGCTCGACGAACTGGAAAGTATGCTTTTTAGCCTTGGGCTCGATGATGATCAAGAAAGAAAACTGATACAGCTTGCAGATCGGACTTCAATTAAACTTAATGAAAGCAATGAAGATACCAAAAAACTTGATTCGGAACTAGGTGTCATACTTGAGGCGCTTTATGATTTATTAGAAAAGGGAAATTAAGGCTTTAGTCATCATGTATAGAAAAACCAATTTACTTTGGCTTGCTGATCATAGCTATAAAGAAACTGCAGAGGAATTAGAAAATACCTCTGCGCAAATATACGATATTACAAACTCGAGTCAGCTTGACTTTTTAAAGAAAGAAATAAAAGATAATCAAATCGAAATTGATGTTTTAGTGATTCATGAAAATTGGCTGCAGCCATGGTTTGAACAGAAGCTAAAGCTTGATGGTATTACAACCAATATCAATTGTTCAATTATTATTAGTCTTATTGATAATGATGCCGAATTAGTCGAAAATTGCTATCTTAATGGTGCAAAAGAAGTGCTTATCAACCCAAGTAAGTTGATAATGTTAACTCGCATATCAGATCATATCGCTTACAAAATGGAAAAGCATCAGACTTCCCAGCAACTTTCAGAAGCTAGTCAAATGGCTATGTTAGCAATGACTGATGCAAGTGATTTAGGTAAAATGATTAAATTTGCGGAAACAGCCATATCTGCTAGCCGTTTTAGTGAGCTTGGTACTGCAATACTTGAATTTATTGAGGTTTCTTGTGAGTTTGCACTCGTAAAAATTGATACTAATGACAGTGCTAGATATTACGGTACGAATAATTATATTGATCCTGATCTCCATCGTTTAATTAATAAGTCTTCTCATGAAGAAAGAGTTGTGCGTCATGATGATATTCTTGAACTAAACGCATCTGGCATATCAATACTTCTTGCTGGACTACCTATTCACGAACCAGATAAGTTTGGCCGGATCCAAGACAGCTTGGCAACATTTATTTTGTTGTCTGAAAGATTTGTTGAAATGATATTAAACTTGGAAATGTTAGCTAAACAAGATAAAGCTCAAAAGCTATTTTTATCGGTTCTTGGTCACGAATTAAAAACGCCACTTAATGCTATACAAGGTTTTTCTAGTATACTTGCTAAAAAACTTTCTGAACAAAATGATAAATCTTCAAGTTCAGAATCTGAAATTTGCACAAGAATTCAAAAAAATAGTTGGAAGTTATCCAGCCTAATCGAAATGGGGATTGACTTAGAAAGAATCTCTCGAAGACAGTTAGAAAACCTGCATTATAATGATATTAATTTTGATCATATTATTTCTAAACAAAAATCATACTTTCATTCCATATTAAGTCTAGGTAATATTAATTTTGTTTTTGAAAACAAAATAGAACAAAGATTCTCCTGTGATTATGAACGTGTAAACCTTCTTGTTAGTTCATTAATTACAAATGCTATTGAAGAAATGCAAACTGGAAGTATTACTGTCATTGGAAGTTTAGAAAAATCTAAAAAAGGTACTCAAGTTTGTATTACATTATCTGATAGCTGTCAACAACTTAACGATGAAGCAATAAAGCAGTTAAGCAGAAACTTAAGCTTTAAAAATGCGATTAAAAAAAATAAAAATTCTAGGCGGGGTATTAGTTTTTATTATGGAAAGTTACTATGTTCACTGCTCGGCGGAGAGATGCTAGTTGAAAGGCTTAAACCAAAAGGTTTAGAAATTAAACTTCTATTTGATTTTATTGAAGCTAAATAGCAATAACTTTGTTTCTGCCTTGTTTTTTTGCCTGATATAAAGCTTTGTCTGCACGGTTAAGTAATTGTTCTAATGTTTCACCATTGAAATCAAGCTGTGATACTCCAATGCTGGCCGTTATATTTAATTGCTGAGGTTTTAACTGTTCAATTTTTTCTCTTAGATGGTTCGCTTTTACTTCAACATCTATTTGATTACAATGATCAAAAATAATAACAAATTCTTCTCCGCCTATTCTAGCAGTAATATCTTCTTTGCGAGTATGTCCTAATAGTAGCTCTCCAATTGCAATTAAAACTTTATCTCCTATCTCATGTCCGTGGTTATCATTAATTAGTTTAAAGTGATCAAGATCCATAATTGCTATTGATACAGGAACTTTATGGCGCAATGACTTTGCTATTTTTAAGCGTGCTGTTTCCATTAAGTAATGACGGTTATAAAGCTTAGTTAGTTGATCATGTAGTGCCATTTGTATAAGTTGATCTTTTTGATGTTTAATCATAATTTGATTTTTCACCCTGACTTTCACTATTGCAGGATGAATTGGTTTAGTGATATAGTCAACAGCACCTAGCTCTAATCCCATTTCTTCATCGTCATAATCAACTTTAGCTGTTACAAAAATCACAGGGATATCAATAGTTACCTGTGAAGCTCTAAGTTGCCTAAGCACTTCATATCCATTCATATCTGGCATTTCGATATCAAGTAAAATAAGATCAGGTTGAGGCGAATTGTTAGCTATCTTTAAACAGTCTTTACCATTTGTTGTCACTTTTATTTGATAATTATCTTGTAGAATTGTAGCCAACATCTGAATGTTAGCCGGTTGATCATCAACGATAAGTAGAATAGGATTGGTCATATTTTATTAACTACCTGATGCCTAAAACAATTATTAATTAACATAATAATTGCCTGATATCTTTAATTATAGACGCTGCTTTGTCTAATTCAAAAGTTTGGATTAATTGGCTTAATTGTTTTACTTTAGCGTTTAACTCTTTCCCTGGGTAGTGATTTTCTAAAGGTGTTAATTGCTCTAAAGAAATATACTCTCTGTTTTCAATTTTTGGGGCTATTTTATCGATGAATGCTATCAATGATGAAAGCTCTGCTGACTTTGGTGAAGATGAATTTTTAGTATCATCATTAATAAATTGAGTTAGATGTTCTAAGATATCTATTGCTTCTCGTTCAAAATCTTCAAATAAGAGAGTAAATTCTGAAATATTGTCTTCTTTTGCAGATTGTTCCAATTGAATGCAAACGGATTGTAATTTTTCGGCTCCAATATTAGCCGCCACACCTTTAAATGTATGAGCTAGGTGACGAATTTTTTTGTTATCTTGCATATCTATCGCTTTGTTCAATTGAACAATTTGACCTGGAATGTCCTTTATGAAAAGCTCAATTAACCGATTAAATATTTTTTCTTTTCCCATAACTCTCTTTAAGGCTGCTTCTTTATTCCAAAGCATATTTGCTGATATTTCTGACTTTGTTTCAGTTTTTTTAAGAGTAATATTTTTCGCCTTCATTTCTTTAGGAAACCACTTTTCTAGCTTGTTAAGTAATAAAACTGGATCAACGGGTTTGCTAATATAATCGCTCATACCTGCAGTGAGGCATTTTTCCTCATCGCCTATCATTGCATTTGCGGTCATTGCTATAATAGGCAATTCTTTGGCTGCACTACCGGCTTCGCCTTTTCTGATTCGCTTAGTCGCCTCATAACCGTCCATTCTAGGCATCTGGCAGTCCATGAGTATGAGGGCAAAAGGTAATTTTGATGATGTATTTGTTAGTATGTTTAGCGCATCTAAACCATCTTGTGCAACTTGACATGAAATACCTATTTCTTCAAGAAGACCAAGAGCTACTTCTTGGTTTATTTTATTATCTTCAACAAGTAATATTTTGAATTCACTATGCCAGGTTGTTGACTGCTCATTCAAAGGATAAAGTGTGTTGACGTCCTCTTTGTCAGCTAATAAAGGATATTCTTTTGTAACAAGTGGCTTTGTGGATATTAAAGTATCTTCATTATTATTGACCACGGATAAAGCCATAAAAAGGTCTTCTGTTGTAGCGGGTTTTGGAAAGTAGCTGCTAAAACCATGTTGGGCAAAATATTGTTGATCACCCTGATTACTCATGGAGGTCATCATAACAAGTTTCATTGATTTGTATCGTTGATCGTGACTTAATTTTTTACCAAGCTCCGCGCCATTCATGCCTGGCATCTGCATATCAACTAGGGCTATGTCAAAGAAAGAATGTTGAGAACTGTTTAAGCTTTCATGACATATGTCCAGAGCCTGGAGTGCATTTTCTGCTTCAAACACACTTGCGCCCCAACTTTCTAATTGAGTACGAATAACTTTTCTATTGGTAGAATTATCATCAACGATCAAAATATTAAGCTTTTCAATTGCAACTTTTGGTAAAACTTTTGTAGAACGTTTACTTTGTTTTAATTTTAAGCTAAAACTAAAACTGCTTCCTTTACCTAATTCACTTGATGCTTGAATATCTCCTCCCATCAATTGACAAAGCTTTTTTACAATACTGAGGCCTAGTCCTGTGCCTCCATACTTTCGTGTCGTTGAGGCATCTGCCTGAGTAAAAGCATTAAAAAGCTTTTTCTGATTTTTTAAAGAAATTCCAATGCCTGTATCAATAACTTGGCAATTAAAAATTAATTGCTCATCTGTTTCCTTTTCAATACTCGCTCTAATTACAATTTCACCTTTATTCGTAAATTTGATCGCATTTCCTACTAGATTAGTTAATATCTGTTGGAGCCTGTTTGGATCGCTTTTAACAAGTGAAAGGTCAATGTTGGTCATATCAAGCACTAATTCTATTCCTTTTTCTTGTGCTTTAAGTGCTAGTGATTCTGCAAATTCACCAAGTAGTTTTCTAAGGTCGAAATCAACAAATTCTAATTCCATTTTTCCAGCATCGACTTTTGAGAAGTCTAATATATCATTAATCAAGCTGAGTAATGAATTTGCACTGGAACGAGCAAGACGAACTCTTCTAAACTGCTCATTAGTTAATGAGGTATTAAGCAATAGATTTAACATACCGATAACACCATTCATAGGTGTTCTTATTTCATGGCTCATACTGGCAAGAAACTCGCTTTTAGTTCTAGCTGATTCTTCGGCTTGTTGTTTAGCTACTTCCAATTTTTCATTGGCTTTTTCATTAATTAATTTAAACGCAAACAATTCAGCAATATCATTTAAGAAAGCGACTTGTAAGTTGCTACGATCTGGATAAGGCTCTGTATATAAAAAGAGTACAGCTAGAACTTCTTGCTGATTAGATGAATGATTAACAATGGGAATGATATAGTGACCGTGTACTTTCATCTCAGGACAAGGGTGAGAATGATTGTTGTCAGTGAAGCAATCATCTGATGTTGTAATTTCTTTGTAAAGTGCGGCCTGCCCAAAAAGCCCACTGCCATAAGAAACAGTTTGCATATCTTTAATAAAAGTATCAGAAAACTTCCCACAAATGTTACTTATCACTAAGCGCTTATTTTTATTATCAGCCATAAAAAGACCGCCTTTAGGTTGAATGCTAATAAACTCAAAGTTAAACAACATATTAATTGCATCATTAATCAGTTCTTTCAGAGGTTTTTGTTGATTCAGTATTTCTGCTAATTTTAATTTTGCATTTGCTCTTTCCAGCTGACGGTTTTGAATGGATTCGACGAGCACTCGTTGCGTAATATCTCTAAAACTCCATACACGGCAGATACCTTCAGATTCAATTTTCATAGGGTGTGAATTGCATTTTAAAGTTCTTCCATCAATAAAGGATAAAGAATCAAAAGATTTTTTTTCACCGTCGAGTAAAAGTTTATTAATTTTTTCGATAAAACCTTTAGGTTTTTTGAGTTGTGCTAAGGCTGCTTTTAATAGTTGTTTTTCGGAAGATTCTTTTATTGTTTTTTGATCTATATTCCATAGTGCAAGAAATTGACTGTTAGTATGAAGAATTTCACCATGACTATTAGTTACCAAAATACCATTGTCTGAAGCTTCAAGTGTTGCTTCAACGAGTTCTCTGGCTGCAATAGTCGCTATTTCTGATAGCTTACTTTCTGTGATGTCAAGATGGGTACCTATCATTCTAACAGGGTTGTTTCTCTCATCCCTTTCAACAACTTGCCCAGTATCTACTACCCATACCCAATATCCTGCTTTGTGTTTCATTCTTGATTGGCAAATATAGAATTCTGTTTCTCCTTGCCAGTGTGCTTGAAGTGCACGTTCTGAACGTTCTTTATCATCCGGATGTGTATAGGCTAGTTTGGTTTCAAAAGATATTGGTTGGAGTTCTTCTAATTGATAACCAATAATTGATGCCCAGCGTTCATTAAATTGTGTCTCTCCTGTTTTAATATTCCAGTCCCAAGTTCCAACTCCTGTACTCTGTATTACTAATGCTAAATTCTGAGCGCTTTTTTCTAGCGCAATTTGTGAAGCTTTCTGCTCGCTAATATCTTTACCAATGCCTAAATACCCAACCGTATCGCCTTTTTCATTAGTGAGTGCTGAAACCGATAACTGAATTGGAAAAGTAGAGCCATCTTTTCTTACATAGGTCCACTCTCGTTCATCACTTTGACCTGTTTTGGTTCGGGCAATAAAAACTTCAAAACCAAGTGGCACTTCATAACCTAAAAGTTTATTTAATTCCGCAGCATATTCTATTACTTCATCAACGACATGAATTATTGCTGGCGTTTGTTTATTTACCATTTCTTCAGCACGATAGCCTAAAAGTTTTTCTGCTCCTCGATTAAAGCTTTTTATTAGTCCATTTGTATCAGTAGATATAATTGAAAATTCAGCCGCATTTAGAATTGATTGAGCAAAAGTATTTGAGGCTCGAAGTGCTGCTTCTACCTTTTTTAGTTCTGTAATATCTGTTTTTATTGCAATATAACTTTCAGGTTTATTATTATTATCTAAAATTGGAACAATAGTCGTATCAACCCAATAGTCCTCTCCTTGTTTATTTTGATTACATAGCTCACCAGACCAAACATTTCCACTGGTAATTGTTTTATATATACTTTTAAAAAATTGTTTACTATGCTTATTTGAATTCAATAGCTGATGATTTTTACCAATCAATTCTTTGATTGTATAGCCGCTTATATCGGCAAATTTCTGATTGGCATAAGTAATTGCTCCTTGGGTATTAGTTATGGCAACGATTGAGTGTTGATCTAATGCAAATTGTCGTTCTACTAATTGTTTATCACTAATGTTCTTTTGTATCATTAGATTGTTGAAGCTACGTGCAAGCACTCCTATTTCATCTTTTGACCTTACCGGTAGCTCACCAAGTACACCTTCTTTTTCGAGTTTTTCTATCGAAATAGTTATTTTTTCTAATGGCGTAAGAAGTCGTCTAGAACCCCAGACAGAAAAGACTAATGCAATAAGTGCGAGAATTCCTCCTGTTATCAAACTACGGTTTCTTAAAGCAGCTAAAGAAAACTGCATAGAATCTTCTTTATTCTTAAGAAATAGGTAGAATGAATTGTTTTGAGATTTTGTACCAAGTACTATTTTAGATAGATGACCATTTAACTCTGGTAAGGCTTTTTCATGAGGTACATTATCTTTGTTGATAGAATTCCATTCTTTTATATAATAGCCTAGTGACTTAAACTCATCTGTAATTCGATAAGTTGAATTAAATTCAAAACCAAAAGTTTTACTGTCATCAGGGTGAATCAAAAAGTCACCTTGTTGATTTGTTAAGTAAAGTTGAAAATCTTGGTTGGAATCTTTGATTAATAAATCCTTCAGTGATGAAAAGTCAACACTAATAATGAGCATACCAAAACGTTGCTTTGAAGTTTTGTCAAATATTGGTATGCCTACTCTTAATACTGGTTGAATAGGAGTAGTGATTTTTTCATTATCACGATTTAGATTTATTGGTGAAAAGTAGATGTTTTGAGCATCAAGTTTCATTAATTCTGTAAAGTATTCACGATGATTTTTACTTTGTAGCTTATTTGAAGGAATAATGATGATTTGCTCATTTTTTTTAGTCACATTAATCAATTCTTTTCCATTATTAGCTACTCCAATAAGTCTAAGTTTTATGTAACTCTTTCGGTTAATGATTAATTGAGAAAATGTTTGCTCCAGTAAGTTTTTCCAGAGTTCATATTGTTCTGAATCTTTGGTGTTAATTGAATCGATCATTGCTTGAACTGGTGGCGTTTGAGCTAAGAAATAGGAATCGCTAACTGCTTGTTGGTATAAAGTGCTCAACAGTGGTTGAAATAAGCTTGCTTCTGTCTCAAGTGCTTTTAAAGCACGTTCTTTAATTAACTTCTCACTATCAATATAAAAGTTGATGCTAATGACAAAAGCAACAAGTAATGTCAAGCAAAAAGCTGCCGCTGGAACCAGAATGGCTTGAGGTATTTTTGCTTTTCCAACTTTTAGAAGCTGACTTTGTCTATTTGGGGCCATATATGCTGGTTAAGTCTTTGTTGAAAAATGTTAATTAACCAATTGAGATTTTATTTTTGACTTGCTTTCTATTTAGTGGAGAAAAGAAAAAACCATAATTTTCAATGAGATATACATTTTTCAATAATCATTATTTATTAAGCATAGTCGCTTTAATTTAATCTTCAAGTAATTAAAAATCTGGTGTATTAGCCGTTAAGAATTCTTACTGGTAGAAAAATGTTGTATTAAATATAGAATGATAAATTTTAACTTTAAAGTAGTTTACCGCAAAGAATTATATAGCTTGTAGAGGTGATTATAAAAGAAAAAATCTATAGCGCTTCCGTATGATTCATCATTATGTTGTAAATACTTATGATATTGGGTCATATGTCTTTATTTTTAAACTTTTTATACTAAAAGTGAATAAAATTATAGACTTTTATGAGTTACTATAAAAGTCTTGAGGTATTCCTGAGTAGTTTTCTGCAAAAGATTTTGATGCAGCCCGAGAGTTTATCATATAACGAAGTGCTGAAGTTTGTTGCCTGATATCGAATGAGTCACCATTAACAGGTTTATGAAATAACCTGGTTGCAAAATTAGAAAACTCTTCTCCTCTCCAAAAACGTTTTAATGCTTCGCCTTCATACTGATTTAATAAATTAGAACAGTTATTTTGATAGTAATCTTGTATTGCTGTAGACAAAAGGCAAACATCTGATACAGCTAAATTCAGTCCCTTTGCAGCAGATGGTGGGACGATATGTGCGGCGTCACCGACTAAGTAAAGCCTTCCTGCTTGCATTTTTTCACAAACAAAACTTCGCATCGATACGATATCTTTCTTTATTATTTCTCCTCTAATAAGAGATATATTGCTATCACTAGCCGTTCTTAACTCCAGTTCACTCCATACTCTTTCATCATCCCATTCTTCTAATGTTGAATTTTTGGGACATTGTAAATACATTCTCTGTATCTTAGGTGATCTGCTACTAATCAATGCAAAGCCAGCATTATGTGATGCATAGGTCAGTTCTTCAGATACTCTTGGAGATTCTGTTAAAATGCCTAACCAGCTAAAGGGATAATCTTTAAAAAATTCGGGTCTTTCTCTTTTAGGGATCGTTGCTCTGCTGACGCCATGATAACCATCACAACCAATAACAAAATCCGCACTGATATTATAATCTTCTTCTTCAATGTTAAAAGATATTTGAGGAGAGGTTTCATAATTTTTGATTGTTACATTTGAAACATTAAATAATATAGGTAGCGCTAAACTTTCTCTGTGAAATAAAAAATCTTTTACGATTTCTTGTTGAGGATGTAGTGCTACACTACGTCCTCCTGTTAATTCATTAACATCAATACGATGGCATTGATTATCAAATATTAAGTTAAAACCTTCATGTATTACTCCCTGTTTTTTAAAAACATGAGAAAAACCTATTGTCTTAAGTACATCAATTGTATTTTGATCAATAATACCTGCGCGCACGCGATTAAGTATTTTATTTCGGCTATTTTTCTCAAGTATTATAGAGTCTATACCAACTTGTTGAAGAATATGGGCGAGAATTAATCCTGATGGTCCTGCTCCTATAATACACACCTGAGTTTTTGTTTTCATTTTTTCCTTACCTAAAAAATAACTACTTAATAAAATTTATTAATAACAAATAAAGATAATTTTACTGAATTATTTAGATGTTTTATAAAAAATTAATTTAATAGCTTGTGGTTGTGTCGATTCACTCTTATGTTTATTGCTATGCCTATGCGTCAACCTATTTAAGGTTGAGTAAAAACTATTCTTGATTGTATTTTTTGTGGCGAATATTGCAAGTGAAAAAATATATTTGCTTGTCAATTTTTATAAATTAAGTAAAAGAATAATTATTGTTTCAGGTGTTATCTCTAGAATATATTTTATATGAAGTGTGTTTGGTTGTTGTTTATCTCTTTTTAAATAATTGATTTTATTTTTTTATATAAAGTACATGTGTGATTTTATTTTTCATGTGATTAGTGTCACATTTGTTTCATTGAAGTTGTATTGTTTAAAAAAAAATCCATTGCTAGAATGATTTAAGAAAGAGAAACGTAATTTTGTTTTGTTAAAAATAAACATATAAGTTTTTATGTTTTTTTTGAAGTCGCTAGCTTGCATATGGAAGTGGCCTCTTTAAAAAATGGAATTTCTCTTGATGAATGGAAGGCATGTTTAATTTTTTGTTTTAACAATAATCATTGATTGGACTGCTATATTACTTCTTTAAAAAATAAAAATATTATTGTGAAAGTTTTATTAATAGACAACTACGATAGCTTTACCTTTAATCTATACCAATATATTGGTGAAGTTTTTGGTGTATTACCTACCGTCGTAAAAAATAATAACCATCATGTTATTACTGATGAATTCGATGCAATTATTATTTCGCCTGGTCCAGGATCGCCATATAACAGTGGTGATATCGGAATTTGTGAAGAGATAATTAATAGTACAACGAAACCTTTATTGGGCATATGTCTCGGTCATCAAGCCATTGTTGCTAATCATGGTGGGAAAGTAGATGTCGCTGACGTACCTTTTCATGGAAGAATGAGTAAAGTTGTGCATGGAGGAAGAGGAATTTTTCACAATTTACCCAATCCATTAGAAATAATCAGATATCACTCATTAATTGCTTTACAGCCGTTACCTGAATCTTTGATTAGCACAGCATTTACAGAAGATGGATTAATAATGGGCGTAGAACATCGAGAAAAACCAATTTGGGGGGTGCAGTTTCACCCTGAATCAATTTATTCTGAATGTGGCCGGCAACTTATAAGTAATTTTAAAGCGTTAGCAGAATCATATCTATCAAAAGAAAAAAGGTTGTTTCTATTTGATGATGACATCAAACATTTACCTGTTAATAAACAGTCGACTCACACTAAATATTGGTTATGCAAGCATTTAAAACTAGATATAAAAGCTTCTTCTGTAGATGTTTTTAATTATTTTTATAAAAAATCAAAATATAGTTTTTGGTTAGATTCTAGTAGTACAAATAATTCCGAAGCGCGATATTCATTTATGGGAGATACTTCTGGTCCTCATGCGTTTTGGTTTTCATATTCAGTAGATAAAAAAAGTATTTATATTGATAAGCATGGTCAGCTTTCAACAATACCAAAAACATATAGTGAGTTTGTAGGAGATGTATTATCCCAAAAAGTAGAAGGGACAGAAGAGTTACCATTTGATTTTTGTGGTGGTTTGGTTGGATATCAAGGGTATGAATTAAAATCTGAAACAGAGTTTGTTTCAAATCTACACGCGTCAAAATATCCTGATGCTGCGGGTATGTTTGTTGATAGATTTATTACCTTTGATCATAAAACGGGGTTGATTTATATTGTAGCTATTGAAAAAGAAGAAGTATGTGACTTGACAGATTCTGCTGATGAATGGATTGAGCGCATGGTTAATCAACTATCTCAAGTTGATAGTTTCTCTTCTAATGAAAACTCAAAACTTATTCATAATACAGAATTAAATATAAAGCCTGTAGAAGTTGTTGAGTTTGATTTAGAGGATGATGTTAATAGCTATGTTAAAAAAATAGAACAATGTAAAGAGTATATACATCGGGGAGAAAGTTACGAAATATGCATGACTAACCGATTGTCTTCGAAGCTTAAGGTCGCTGAACCTCTTTCTCTCTACCGCATATTGAGAGAAATTAATCCTGCACCAAGATCCGTTTATCTACATAGTCCCGAGTTTTCTATTTTAAGCTCATCACCTGAGAAGTTTATAAGTGTGGGTAGAAACATGGTTGTTGAAGCAAAACCGATAAAAGGTACCCGTAAGAGAGGAAATACTGAAATAGAAGATCAAATTTTAATTGATGATTTAACTCACAGTGAAAAAGACCATGCTGAGAATTTAATGATTGTTGATCTTTTGCGTAATGATTTAAATAGAGTGTGTGAAGCTGGTTCTGTTTGGGTTCCAAAACTAATGCAAATTGAAACTTATGCATCGGTGCATCAACTCGTATCAACGATTCGTGGAAGGTTACGCGAAGATGAATCTTTAGCCTCGTTATTTAATTCGACCTTTCCTCCTGGATCAATGACCGGGGCGCCTAAAAAAAGAACTTTAGAAATACTTGATCAACTTGAAAATTCGGCAAGAGGAATATATTCAGGCTCAATTGGTTATATGTCTTTAAATGGAGCAAGTGAACTTAATGTTGCAATTAGAACGTTAGTTGTTGATTCGGACAGAATTGAAATTGGTGTTGGTGGAGCAGTTACATGGCTTTCTGATGCAGAAGAAGAGTTTGAGGAGATTTTAATTAAGGGAGGAGCATTAATGAAGGCTGTTGCAAAATATACGACTGGTGATGAAACCTGCTATCAGGTTAATGGTAAAGATTATCAAAAGCCTATTGAAATTATTACTCAAACTACTGTAGATAAATCTTTTCAATATGTTAAAGGTTCCTTTGAGATAGAAGAAGGAGTAGAAGCGTGAGTAAGTATCATATAGTCGTTGGCGAAATAGATTATGCTCTAATTAGTTTGTTATTAACTATTATTACAAAACCCATAACTAAGAAGGCTGTATTAGTAGTAAGAGAAGATAATAAAGCTGGTGATCTGAAAATACATCTTAGAAATCAGTTGAGGGCTTTAGCAAGAAAAGATGATGAACTCTTATCTGTTAATCAATTGAATAAGTTTACGGTATATTCTGCTCCTTCAGATACAAGAGGTTATGATTATATTAGTCAAGTTGAAAAGCTATTTTCAGCTGTAGATGCTTGTCAATATGATGTGACTACATGGGAGTTAGGTGCCGATAGTAAAACAACATTAAGTTTGTCTTGTCCTCAATTAATAACGAGTCATATTATTAAAAAAAGCGGTTATGTTAAGGCAAAGCTTGGCTCGAATATCAAAGAAGCAGATAACCTTCTAGAAAAAGATAAAAGAAAAACTTGTTATAAAACGACAGAATTTAATTTTGCAAATTTGATATCAGAAACTGGTCAATATGTTGATGCTGTTGATAGTCCTCTTAATCGCTATATTTTCAGTATTATTAGTTTTTCAAAAAAAATCACTGAAGGCTCTTTAAAATTGTTTCTTCCTAAGAACGCGTTTTTATTATTTTCAACATTTGATCAGAATATAAAAAACAGGCTGTTCAATGAGTCTTTTAAACAAAGTTCGGTAGAAGCAATTAATTATCAACTGAAAATATCTTTACGTGAGTTTATAACTGTCACGACTTCAGCAATAAAAATAACAATAAACTTCTTAGATAAACCTCATAGAGATCAGAGTAAACAAGAGTATTATTTCAACCAGTTAATAATTGATAGTGGTCTTTGTATAAGTTTTGATGAAAAATCAAATGAAAACTCAAAAGTAAAGCATTTAGAAAGTAATGCTTTCTTACAGAAAATAAATAGAAAAATTAACTCTATTAATAAGTGGTATGACGATATTTCAATTGATGCGATTTTATTTGCTAAAGAAAAGAAGCATTTATCACATATGAATTTTGCCGAACGCATTTTAGCAATTGCTGAAAAATTGGATATGAATAAAAATGCGATATGCCATTCTTCAGGTGATTTGAAATACAGTGAGTTAAAGTCTGTTTTGAATCAGTGTGTGTGTAATTTACTGAACTCAAAAATAGAAACAGGCACAAGAGTCGCTATTGTTGCAACTGATAGTTCTCAGTTTGTCATTGTTTTATTGTCTCTTATTTATATTGGATGTACGGTAATTATTATCAATCCACTCTTAAAATTAGCAAGTATTGTTAATGCTATCAATTCAGCGAAAATTGATTCAATTATTGGTGATGTTGAATTTTTGAGTTTAGTTAGTGAAGATACTATAAATCAATTGCAGGCAACTTGCTTATCTACTAATTTAGAAGAATTAGTCAATCGAAAAAATACTACACCTATTGAATGGACTCCTGCTTATACAAGACCTCTAGATTTTGCTATAGGAATGTTTACATCCGGTACTACTGGTAAGCCAAAGTTAATACTACATCGACACCAAGATTTTATAGTCGCGGCAGAGCGTTATGCTGCTCAAGTGTTAAATTTAAATGCTAGTGATCGTACACTTTCTCTTTCAAGAATGAGTTTTTCATTTGGTTTGCATAATGTTTTTAACGCGCTTTATCACGGTGCAACAACAATATTGCCGCCGAAAAAGTTAGCGGTTGAAAATATTGTTCAAACGATAAAGTGTTATCAACCAAGTGTTTTATATGCAGTGCCAACTGTATATCAATTCTTACTTGCTCATGAAAGCTTACAGGAAAATGACTTGAAAAAAGTACGTTGTTTGGTCTCGGCTGGAGATCGCTTACCTGCTGAGTTGAATAGAAAGTTTCAAATTAAATTTGGGTTACCTATTTTAGATAGCTTAGGTTCAACAGAAGCTTATAGTACATATTTAACCAATATTCCGGGGCATGAAAGTGTACGCGGAGCTACGGGAAAAATTATACCCGGTTTTGATGCAAAAATTATTAATGAAAAAGGTGCTATCTGCTCTTGCGGTGAAATTGGAACTTTATGGTTAAAGGGGCCTGCATTACTAAGTCGATATGAAAATGATGCTGACATTACCGACTTAAGGTTTAAAGATGGTTGGTATTGTACAAATGATATGTTCGAACGTGATAGAAGTGGATTTTATTATTACTTTGGGCGTGCTGATGATGTCATAAAAGTTTCAGGTCAATGGGTTTCACCTCAAGAAATTGAAAATGTTTTATTAGAACACCCTGATGTTATTGAAGCAGCAGTCGTTCCTATTGGCGACTCAGAAACTACAACTCGACCAAAAACTTTTGTTGTAACAAATCGCCAAGATCATAAACAGTTAGTTGGTGAGCTAAAGGATTTTGTTAAAGAAAAACTAGAGTGTTGGAAGTATCCTCACTTAATACAGTTTGTTAATGAATTACCAAAAACAGTGACTGGTAAGCTGCAAAGACACCAGCTTAGAGACGCTAATTTTAAATCAGATAAAGTGTTGGAGGAAAATTATGTGGCATCGAATTAAGTTTGTTTTTGATAAAACTCTTACTGTATCCAATGCGTTGGATAAAGCGGTAGATGCATATGGAAAAGATTTTACGATATTAAAATTTAGCGGTAGTCAAAAGCATTTAGGAATAACTGGCAATGAATTAACTTTTGGTAAATTAAAATCGGTGGTTAATCAACTGTCTAACTATTTAGTTAGTGTTGGGGTTAAACGTTTTGATCGGGTTGCTATATGTAAAGCCGCAGGAGTTGATTATTTAATATTGAGTTTGGCTATTTATCGGTGTGGCGCAATATCTGTTCCTGTTAATGGGAATATGTCGAGTGATAACCTCAATAAATATCTTGAAGATACCGGTTGTCGATTTGTTTTTGTTGATGAGTTTTCAGTGAGTAAACTTGATTCAAAAATGATAGTAAATAGTGTTATTTCTGCAATAAAAACAGGAAAACGAGGAATAGAATTATTAGGTGCTGATGAAGGTGAGGTTACATTAAGCTCGATGAGTGAAAATTTCTCTGCAGTCGAAATTCATGAACACGATGATGTGATTATTGTTCACACTTCAGGAACTACCGGATTTCCTAAAGGCGTTTTACATGGCTCTCATAGTATGATCCGTGGCACAAAAGCTCAACTAAAACTACAACCTATAACACGAAATAATTACTTTTTAGCTGCATCACCTGCTAATCATCATATTACTCAGGCTTCAATATTTGCAACTTTAACAACCGGAATGCCTACTTTTGTTCCTTCAGATGAAAACCCGGTTCAATTATTAAAACTGATCGAGCAAGAAAAAATTACTTTAATGCTAGCTTTTCCTGATATTTATTCTGAAATGTGTGCACAAAATTTAGATAGATATGACTTAAGTAGAATGAAAATATGGATGGCTGGAGGTGACTCAAGCCATGAAGCTCATATTAAAAAGTTAACAAACTATGGCGCTTTTCTCAAAATTTTTAATAAAAAAATTATAGGCTCTGCTTACACTGAATTTTTTGGTACCTCAGAGGTTGGTTTTGCTGCATTTATGAAAGTAAGCTATTCATCTACTCGTCAATTTCAACGTTGTGTTGGCAAACCAACTCCATTTAGTCCAAAAATTAAAATTGCTGATGCTGAAGGAAATGCATTGCCTGTCGGTACACCAGGGAGGTTAATGGTTAAAGGTCCTACTTTATTTAAAGGTTATTGGAATGCTCATGATAAATTGCATGGGGTTTACATTGATGGTTGGTGGTGGACTGGAGATATCGTTTATAAAGATTCAAGCGGTCAATATTATCATATGGATAGAGGAGTTGATGTTATACAAACCAACAGTCACCAAGTATTTTCACTTCCTATTGAAGAAGCTATTCTGAAACTTCCAAATGTTTATGAAGCTGTTGTGGTGGGCAAAAACAATGGAAAAGAAACAACCCCACTTATTATTGTGGAACCCATTGTTGGCAAAAGTGTTGAAGAAAAAGAAGTTCGTGATGCTATAAAAAATGAATTTAGCGGACTGCCATCTTTTGAAATTGAAGTGCTAACTGCCTCTCAAAGCTTACCAAGAGGACTGACCGGTAAAGTACTTAAAAAGCAGATAAGAGAAGATTTAATGAAACAAAAAGAGACTGTGGAATTAAATGAAGTAGAGTTTGCTTAAGTTTTAAGAAATAAAAAACTTAAATTAATGATTAACTATTTATTATAAGGTGCAAAAATGGAATCCCTTGTTGAACAAGAACAGCTTACCTATGCAAAAAGAACTATTGATTATGATGCTTTTGAAAAAATGCCAGAAGAATACCGTGAACAAATGATTAGAATTATGAGTATTCAGGCTTATGCTGAAAAAAAAGCAGCAACTGAAGGTGTGGAGTGGATTGACAAAGCTCCAGATTATAAATGCAGAAGAGTTTTTACTAATGTACTAGCCGAAGAAGCCTATCATTCGTATTTGATTTATAAAATTCTAGAAAATATTCGTGTCAGTGAAGAAGAAGCTATTGATATTGCTGAAGGCCGTTCTAGTGGCAATAAAAAAATGCACGATGCATCGCTAGAAGGTCCGCTAAGTGTGGGCGAAGAAAGTAATGAATGGATTGATATTATGTTGAATCATGTTTTTCTTGACCGTGCAGGTAAATTTATGGTCACCAACTTTATTGATGCCAGCTTTACTCCTTGGTCAGAAGCTAATGAAACTATTCTTAAGGAAGAAGCTGGGCATATTGGGTTTGGTATGAGAGAACTAAAAAAATGGTTAACTAAACAAACTGATAGAGAAAAAACTAAAGAAAAAATTTCTACTTGGTATGCTAAAGGTCTTAATTTCTTTGGGCCACCATCAACTCATAAAAGTGAAATGCTTAAGAAATTTGGTATTAAACGTAAAGATAATGAAGAGTTAAGAAATATGTTTATTAAAGAAGTTGAAGAAGAGTTTGCCGCACTTAATGCTTTAGATTTGATTCAATTAGAAAAAAATGATTTTCCATACAGAGCTTAGTATAAAAAAATAAGGAGATTGCTATGAGCATTAGCACTAAAGGTCGTGAACAAGTATATGGAAGGATGAACCAATGCTTTGCGTTACTAGAGCAAATAAAAAATACCAATAGCTGTGATTGGTTAGAACTTGATGGTGAAATTGATCCTGATACGCTTTTAATGGCTGCAAAAAAGACTATTGCTCGGCATCCTATGGCTCAATCGGTATATAAACGTCGTTTATTTTGGTTTACTTGGGTTAATACTGAACAACAGCTACCTATTGAAGTGGAAATGCAAAAGTGTGAAAGTGATGACGACGAAGCGATAAGTTGTCAAATGTTTTCTAATGTAAGTGAATATTCTGTATTACGTAAAGAAAAACACCCTTTTCGTTTTATATTGCTAAGTACACCATCAAGAAACTTTTTACAAATCCTGACAACTCATGTCTATACTGACGGGCGCTCGGCTAATATATTCACAACGGACTTAATGCGTTTTTATAATGCGCTGCATAACAACACTAGCTCTGATGAACTTCTTAAAAAAATTGATGTTAGAGATAGAAATCATGACCGGATGTTTTTACAAGGGAGCTCATTTTTTAAAAAGGTTGTTTTTTTTATACAGGCACTGGTTTCTGTATTACAAGATTTATTCGAGCCAACTGGGCGTTTAAAGCTACCTAAAACTAATCGCTCAGAATCATCTCTTGTTCTCACTGAAATTGCTACAGATGACTTTGAGAAAATAAAACAAAACGCCAAATTAAAACAAGTAACACTACATCCTTGTTTTTTACGTGCTTTTGTTAGGACAATTGAAGACTTTAACCATGAAAGACAACAAAAATCATCTTCTTTAAAGATTCTTGATAACTTTAGCTTGAGACGCTTTTCGTCTGATCCAATGGTAGAAAAACTTTATGATTGTATTTCTGTTCCTTATACATTAAAGGCTAACTTGAATAATAATGATGAGCAAATTGAAAAAGCCTTTAATAAACAGCTTGACTCAATGAAAGATGGAGGTGCCCTTATGCAGCTCTACAAGTATCGCATTTATCATTGGATGGCGTTATTAATGCCAAAGGCTTTTGCTGCTCACTTTGCATCCAAAGTAATGATTCGGACTAATGTAATTTGTACAAATGTTGGAGTTTTAGATCCTGAACTTAAAGCTTTTGGGCAAGCTAATGTATTGAGTTATATCTCATTTCCTGTGCTGATACCTCCAGGAGAAATTTTATTTCAATTAAGTAGTTTTCAAGGCAAGTTGAGACTGCTTACTCTTTATCATACTGATCAATTATCAAAAGAAGAAGTGGTCAATGATCTAGTGAATCCGTTTCTTGAAAAGCTGAGTGAAGTTAACTTTGATGGCAATGAAGCTGAAATCAATAATGGAGCGACAATAGCTGCTTAATTTTAATCATTTTTTTAATCGTTTGGTTATGGGTAAAGAAGTCTTTTCTACTGGAGAACAGTAAACATGAATTTCAATTTAGGTGAGTGGGTTTTAGATAATAAGCGAAAGGCTGTCACTTTGCTGATAATTATTTTGTTAGCATCAATCGCTTTTTATCCTATGCTCCGCTTTGATAATACACCGGACTCTTTCTTTATTGAGGGGGATCCAACGCTTGAAATGTACAATAAATATAAAGAGACATTTGGCAGTGATGAATATAGCTTTATTGTTATTGATGCACCTGATAATTGGACTGTATCGTTTATTAATAAAATTAAAACATTAACCGAATCGATAGAGAGTTTAGATGCGGTAACAGAAGTAACATCTATTACTAATGTTCGATATATTCAAGGCTTAGAAGGAACTATTGATGTGTCTGACTTTTTAGCGTCTGCTGAAAGTTTTACTGAGAAGCAATTACTCAATAAACGTCAACAGGCATTAGAACATCCCTTTTATAATGACTTACTAATTAGTGCTGATGGAACAAAAATAGGCTTGTTGGCGCAAACTGAGCTTCGTGCTAAAGAAGTTATGTACAAAATTGAGTTAGCAGAAAATATCAGAAATATTATCAATAGTGATGCTTATAGTGAATTAAATCCTGTTGTTGTTGGTGCACCAATTATTGATGCCGATGTATTTAAAATTATTAACACAGAAAGTGCAATATTTGGAAGTTTATCTTTTTTAATTGTTGGTCTTGGATTTTTCTTTATATTTCGTTCATGGATGGGGACTATTCTTCCTCTTACCATTGCGACTCTATCAATAATGGTTGCTGTTGGTTTAATGGGAATGATGGGAGCTCCTGCGGGACTACTCACACCTATTATGCCAGGCTTCCTTATGTCTGTTGGTGTAGGCTCTACAGTTTTCTTATTAATGGAAATTTATCAACGAAGGTTGAGCGGAAAGTCATTAAGAGAATCTATTGCTGGAGCCTATAGCCATTCAGCGGTAACGAGTATCTTATCTGTCGCAACAACGGCTGGTGCTCTATTCACTTTTAGTTGGTCAAAAGTGAAACCTGTTGAGGAGATTGGATTGATTATGGGAGGCGGTTTAGTTGCATCGGTTATTTTAGCATTACTATTAATTCCATTAGCTTTGTCTTGGTCTGGGGATATTAAAATATCTGAACGACTACGAAATACATTAACCGCGCGTAGCGAGTTTGTCGAGAAAATTGCAGAGTTTGTATATAACAAATGGAAACTGATGTTGTTACTGTTAGCGGTTTTTCTTGGTCTTTCTGCTTGGGGAATAACTAAACTCAGTGTGGACTATTACTATATTGGCTTATTCAAAGAAGACACGAACATTTTTAAGTCATATAAGTATGTCGATAAATCTTTACGTGGGGCTGCATCGATGGAGGTCATTTTTGATGTTAGTCGTGCTGAAGGGGTTGATGCAAAAAGTCCTATATTATTGAAGTCGATGGCATCTTTACAAAGAGCCGTTGAAAAAGAGTTTAGTCATCTTGGTTTACAGTCATATAGTGCGGCAGATTTAGTAAAAGAAATTAACCAAGCATTAAATGAGGGTGATAACCGTTTTTATAAAATTCCCGGTTCAAGAAAATCTGTTGCAGAAGTCATGTTTTTATATGAATCGTCGGGAGATGATGAGCTTGAGGAACTTGTGTCGGCTGATTATAAACAAGCTCGAGTTAATTTGCGCCTAAAATATTTACCAGAGTCCAGTTATGCACCACTTTATAAGTTTATCGACGAGTTTGTTAATAATTACCAACAGACTAGTGATTTTGAAGTCGATGTCAATGTGACAGGTGTTATTCCACTATGGTCGGCATTAACAAAATATCTCTATGAGACAGAACTACAGGCAATACTACTTTCTGCATTAGTTGTGTTATGTGTCATGGTCCTTGTATTTAGATCGTTCATGCTGGGCACTGCAATGATGTTTTGCAATCTTATACCTGTATTAATGGTGCTTGGAGCTATGGGATTTACTGGTATATTTATTGATCCTTTTACTCTTCTTGTTTCAGCAATTGCAATAGGGATGTTAGATGACGATACAATTCATTTTGTTAGAGGCTTTTTAAAGCATTTGCACAATGAACCTGGAACAATGTTGACTTCTTTAAAGCATGCATATACTAACTCTGGTCAAGCAATGATTTTCTTATCGATAGTTTTAGTCGCTGGCTTTTTAGTATACAACTTATCTGGTGTAGCTAGTTTAGCAAAGTTTGGTACATTGACCGCTCTAGCTATTGGTATTGGTGCTTGTTGCGAGTTTTTATTTACACCTGCTGTTTTAGTGGCTTGCGAAAAATTAGGGATTATTAAAAAAATTACGCCTTTTTCTGAAAGAGCCGCAATTAAAATTGGTGGACGTTATGAAGTTTAAAATAGTTTTGTTATTGATTATTTATTGTTCTAGCTTGCTTGTAACGTCAGAAAAATTATTAGCTGATAATGATAAACTAGTCAATGTATCAAAAATAAATAGTGCTAGTGCGAGTGAAAATAAATATACAGCAGAAGAGGTTTTTGACAAAAGTGTAGTCGTTGGGCTTATGCCTAGTTGGGAAGCCGAAGCTGAATTGAATATTAATAAAGGCAATAGGAAAAAATATCGCCGTGGTTCTGCAATGAATTTGAAACGAGAAAATGAGCGGGGTAGTTTGCGTTTGTTTCGCTTTGTTGAGCCCGTTGATGTTTCTGGGGTCTCTTTTTTAATTCATGAAAATGGTGCTGATAGTGATGATATATGGATGTACTTACCCAGCTTATCTAAAACACGTAGAATTCTTTCTTCTAGTAAACATGATAGCTTTATGGGATCTGATTTTTCATATGCTGATTTAATGAGTGCTAGAACTGAAGAATATAAACATGAGTTTATAAATGATACTGAGTGTATGCCTATTGACATCAATGAGTCTTGTTTTATTGTTCAATCGACTGTTCTTTCTGAGGATAATGTAAGATCATTAGGATATCAAAAATTAATTACTTATGTTTCTAGCCAATCCTTTTTGCCTTATAGAATTCGTTATTTTAATAAAAAAAATGAAGAATTAAAAAAGCAAAACTTATCAAGTTTTGTTCAAGACATTAAAACAAGTACCTGGATAGCCCAAAAAAGAGTTATGGAAACAATAAAGAAAAAGTCAGTTTCAACTCTTTTGCTTAATACTGTAAAAATGGGTGAAGAATATGAAAAAAGAATGTTTAGTATGAAGAGGTTAGGGAGAAGGTAAGTGAACTACCTGTTTTATACTAAAAAACAGTTCTTTTTCTTGATGTGCTTTTTATTAATAAGTATTTATACGGAGTTTAGTTATTCCAATAGCTTTTCAGGAAAAGCTTTTGTTGGTGCTGTCTCGGCAACGGGAAATATGGATTTAAATGATGATGAGAGTATAGAAGGGTTTAATAGCAGGTTTGATTTAGCTTACTCATCAGACATTGTCGTGAAAACCAGCCTTTTTGTCGCCAGTTCCGATTTGGACTATGAAGATGAAAGTTACATTAGAGAGCTTTATGCTAATTGGAGTTGGGGTAATTGGGATTTCTCTTTAGGACGAAAAATATTACCTTGGGGACGGGCAGATAAATTTAATCCTACCGATAATTTATCACCAAGAGTTTATCGGGCTGTTTTGACTGATGATGATGAGCAGCGTTGGGGAGCTGATTTGTTTAAAGTGGAGTATTTAGGTGATGGACCGTTGAGTTCTACATTAATTTATTCTCCAAAATTGAGAGGACATTCATTGCCGCAAACTTTTATAAAGCAGTTTACAAGTAGCGACATAACTCCAGATGCAAAAAAGTCAACTTGGGCTATAAAAACAGATGTAACTTTTGAAGCTATAGAAGCTTCTATTAGTTATTTAAATGGAATCTCTTTGCTTCCTTATATTAAAAGCAATGCGCAAGAGTTGTTAATTGTTCGTCCTGAGCATGAAGTTTTTGGAATGGATTTATTTGTATCCCTTAGTGATTATTATGGGTTGAGAGTTGAGTTTGCACGAACAAACTTAAAAAAGGAAGATACTCAACTTGCTTATGCGCCGCAAGATTTTGATTATGCTGTTGTTGGAATCGAAAGACAGTTTCAGGAAGGGTGGCTTGCTTCATTTCAATACTTGGGTAGGCGAGTTGATAAAGGGGCTTTACAGGTTAATGAATTTACAGATGGTTTAAAAAAATTAAATGATTCGATATGGTTTCAAACAAATAAAAAAGATGATGCTTTAGCTTTGGGCATAAGCCGAGCGCCACTTTATGGTGCTATCAGTGGGGAAGTAGGCGTTCTGTATAGTTTGTCACAGGATTCATATTCTCTATTTGGAGAAATTTCATATGATATTTCAGATAGCTTTAGTGTTAATGGGTATTACACAAATTATCGCGGTGATATGAATACTAATTTGGGTTCTTTAGAAAAAAATCAAGTTGTTGTGTTGGAGCTTCGAATGAAGTTTGGTTTGTAATTTTTTATGATGTTGTTTGTAGAAGTGGTAAATAAAAAATATTAATACTTTTTATTTAAGCTAGATTGAAAACGAATGTTAAATTCTACTTTTATCAAGACAAAGTAAGGTTTGTTAATGTTCGTAACTTATTAAAATAAAACACGGAGTTACACTATGTACCAGTCGAGGTTAAAGTTATGAAGCTCAAAAATAATCCTGTACTTATTTTAGTATCAGACAAATTTTCTGAATTTGCGAAAAATTTAGGTGTGATGACTTATTCTGACTTTATTGAAGGGATAAGTATTGGCACTGTAGAGGCTGAGGTAGTGATAGTCGGCCAAGGGTTTAGTTCAAGAGCTATAGAGTTGTTACAATCTGCAGTTAATAACTCACCTTTGCGAGATAAAATTTCTTTGATTTTGCCGGATCGTGATATTGTAGATAGTTCTTTAGTACATAAAAAAAACAAAAAAAATGTTGTTGTTTCTAATCTTTGTCGGTTGTCAGAGCGCCAGTACAAAGCTACGTTGTTGTTAGATGAAAGTTGTGATGAAATGGCTGATCACGTCACAGGACAGCATGTTCAAGGAACATTACTAATTGAAGCTGCACGACAATTTATGATGGCTGTATTAGAAACTGAGGCATTTGGTTCTGATGAACGTGGAGAATACTCCTATGTCTTGAATGAAATTAATGTTAGTTATTCTCGCTATCTTTTTCCCATTAATGCAGAAATGATATGCTCAATTGAAGAGTTAGGTTTCAATAATAAAAGTGCTTTAGTAACGAGTCTTTCCGTTGAAGTTTGTCAAAATGATGATGCCGTTTGTGTTGTTAGCTGTAAAGTGACAGGATATCCCAAAAGAAAATTAGCAGTGATTGAGGCAAGAGAAGCTAAAAAGAACTTAAGAAATATGGTAAGCCGCTGGAACGAACAAGTAAAAGTTGAGTTTGCTGAGTCACCTGTATTTTCCGTTAGTTCAGGTTCTAATAAACTAGAAAGTGCTTAAGTAAGATTTTCAAAATTAAAATATAAGTAAAAACAGGATTTTTATATGAACTATGAACGAAAGGTGGGGGTTGTTGGTGGTGGGATTTCAGGAATTGCCGCAGCCTATTTTCTTGAAAAAAAAGGCTTCAAAGTTGAAATCATAAATGCTGATAAAGAACTTGGTGGAAGGGCTGGTAGTGATTATATTGGTACAAGAAAAATTGGTTTTGGCGGAAAAAATATTGGTCGAAATTATCCTTTGTTTAGGCAGTTTGTTGCTGATCATGGCGATTTTGAATACGAATATTTTGGTATTAATACATCCTCTAAGATAAAGGGGAAAAGTCATGTTATTGATACAACTAAACCGATAAGCGCATTAAAAAATATGGTGGCACTAACCGGAGTGAAAGACTTTTTAAGAATTTTGCCTATGATGGCTGTTATTAAGCTTAATGAAAACAATGGTTATTTAGGTGGGCCTTATTTCAATCATTTAGCTGGTGATAATGAAGATAAAACAATGGACGAGTTTTTTTGCGAAAAATGCACTAATAACTTTGTTCGGCCCATTACTATTAGGATGAATGGCTCCGAGCCTGAAAATTATTACCTTGGTAATTTTGGTTCAAATTTGAAAATGATTATGGATAAATATGACCAACTGGTTGATGGCGTTCATGCTGTAATCGAAAAGCTTAGTCCCAATATTTCAATTAAAAATAGTACTCAAGTAACTGGCTTAATGCAACAAGGAAATCGTATTGTTGGAATAATGGCTACACAAGAAGATGGGACACCTGTATCTTTGAATTATGATGCGGTTATTATTGCAACGCCTGCTCCTTATGCGGCAAAAATTCTTGAGGAAGCTAACAGTGAACTTAGCTTTAAATTAAAGCAAGTTAAATATAATCCTGTTGCTATTGCAGTTGCTAAATATCGTAAAAATATATTTGGTAATAATGTAAGGGCTAGAGTCTTTGGCACTGAACATTGTTTGAGTAATGCTGGTGCATACGGTATTAATGATTTGGATATGGTTCGTTATACTTTTAGTGGTAGCTTAACGAATCAAACAATTCATGAAAACACGGATCCTGAAGAGATATTGGCAATGGGAGAAGCTTCTTTAAATTCCCATTTTTCTGTCGATAAAAAAGATCGAGAAAACTACGTTTATCGATATTTTAAATATGGTTATTGTGCTTACTCTCCCAACCATAATAATTTAATACAGCGTGTAAAAGAAATTACTCGTCAGTCTTTTAGTGGACTTTTTTTGACTGGCGATTATATCCGAGGAGCTGCACTAGAAGCTTGCTTTAGAGCTTCTTATGAAGTTGTGCAAAGCTTTGAAGAGGAGATTAAACAGAGTGAGCTAAGAAATGCAGTATAAAGATTCTGTACTGATTACTGGGGCTACTGGGCATTTAGGTTTAACTCTAACTGATTTATTGGTAAAGAGTGGTTATCGTGTTAAAGCTGGCGTTAGGCGACTTGATAAAGATCCCAGAGTAAAAATGTTAGAGAAAATGGGAGCAGAAGTTGTAAAAGCTGATTTACTTAATCCTGAAAGCTTGGAAAATGCCATGTCAGATGTGCAAGGTCTTTTTCAACTGGCAGCAGTTTATAGTTTAGCCCCTAAAAATGCGCAAGAAAGAATTGTTAAACCGAATATGGTAGGAACACAAAATATCATGCGAACAGCGGCAAAATGTGGTGTTAAGCGCGTTATTTTTACATCGAGTACAACGGCTGTTGGTAGTCATGCTGAACATGAAACAGGACTCAATGAAGAATCTTGGAATTTATCGACGACAGAGCCTTATGCCTATGCCAAAGTACAGTCGGAATTATTTGCGAAACGTTTTGCCAGTGAACATAAAATTGAATTTATATCGATTTTACCTTCTGCAATATTAGGCCCAAACTTTTTAAATCATACTCCTAGCACGCAGCCACTAGAGTTGGCGTATAGAGGTAAGTTTCCTGTTGCTGCCCCATTTTCTTTCAGTTTTGTGGATGTGAGAGATGTTGCACTTGGCCACTTATTGGCATATGAGTCAGGTAAAAACTTTAGGCGATATATTCTTTCTGCATATTACTGTTCTTTGTCTGACTTATTTAAAGAGCTAAAAGTTCATAGGCCAGAAGCTGAAGTACCTAAAATTACCTTGGGTAATTATGCTCTGCCAATGTTGCCCGCTTTAGATACCATTGCTCATCACTTTCTTGGAACACCTCGTTTTGCAACCAGAGCATTTGTAAAAGAATATGGAAAAAAGCGAACATTATTTTCAAGTGAATTAGCTAAAAAGGAGCTTGGGTGGACACACCGAGTTTTCTCCGGTTGTGTAAGAGATACTATTGAATGGATTGTTTTGAATTTTGTAGATGAAAAAGCTTCTCTAAGCTTGACTTAATTTTTTCAACCTGACGTTGTATTAGTTAATATACTTGGAGGACTTATTGTTACTGGTCTTGCACTATATTTGGCACATGTACGAACCGCATCAGAGTATTCTACTTAATATTGTATTTTCTCTTGTTATCAATTACTGAGATAGATGGCTTACAAAATATTGGTTATGTGTTTTATGAGAGTCTAAAATGATTAATTAAGTCATACTAACTAGATATGATAAAGAGGTCAGAAAAGTATCTTAAATGGGCGCTTTAAATCATTATATTAAGGTTTTTTTTACATTATCTGAATCCCTGCTTGTAAGGGCTGAGCTTATATTGTTATAATCCGCGCAACTTGGAAAGGCGGGCTCCCTCATCAAATTAGATAGATAGTAACGCTTCTTTTAATGGTAAGTAAGATGGTTATATCTTACATACTGTAAGCCAATAGTTGGTTTACAATGTTTATTACCAATTTTGTATCTTAAAAAGCCCCTAAATTGGGGCTTTTTAATAGGTCGATTAAACCAAATCGACGATGACAGTATAAGGTTCCTTCCTGGTTGTATCTGATAACTTGTTATGATTTATGGTGCATGGTTTAGCCTATATATCAGTAGCTTTAAAGTTTTTACTCTGGGGTGGTATAGTTTGTTGGAATGGGCCTTTAAGTGCCCATTTTTTGTTTGTGCGGTATACTGATAATTTAGTTTTTTTACTGCTGAGGTGCTTTCAATGGCAAAAATTGATAAGTTGACAGATATGTTACGCCCAGCGGCGGAAGCTTTAGGGTATGAGTTTTTAGGGGTCGAATATATTGGTCAAGGAAAGCACACAATTTTGAGAATATATATTGATCATGAAAATGGTATTACCGTTGATGATTGTGCAAGTGTTAGTCATCAAGCCAGTGGTATATTGGAAGTAGAAGATCCTATTTCAAGTCAATTTAATCTTGAAGTTTCTTCTCCCGGGTTAGAGAGACCACTATTTACTTTGGCTCATTTTGAGCAGTTTGTTGGCTCTGAGGTTCAAATCAGATGTCATGTAGGTGTAAATGGTAGGCGTAAATTTAAGGGCAAACTGATTTCGACAGATGACCAACAGCTTAAAATAATGGTTGATAATGTAGAGTTTGTGCTAGATTTTGGAGATGTTGATAAAGCAAATTTAGTTCCGGATTATAGTTAATAGGAAGGAATGTTAGATGGTTTATTCTGTAGTTTTACGTTCGGTTTTTTATTGAGGCTGATATTGTTATGAACAATAAAGAGATTTTGTTAGTTGTTGATGCGGTTTCCAACGAGAAAGATGTTGATCGGGAAGTCATTTTTCAGGCGATTGAAGCGGCTATCGCAACAGCAACCAAGAAAAAGAAAGGTATTGATATTGATGTACGAGTATCTATAGATAGAGATACCGGACATTATGATACTTTTAGGCGGTGGTTAGTTGTTGACCCTGAGAGTGGTTCAGTAGAAAATCCTTTATCTGAAATAACGCTTGGCGCTGTTAGAATAGATAATGAAGAGCTTCAAGTCGGAGATTTTGTAGAAGAACAAATTGAGTCCATTGCATTTGGTCGAATCGCTGCACAAACAGCGAAACAAGTTATTGTGCAAAAAGTACGGGAAGCTGAACGAGCTAAAGTTTTAGAGGCTTTTGAGTCCAGAGTTGGCGAGTTGGTGACGGGAGTTATTAAAAAGACAAATCGAGATTCAATTATTCTTGATTTAGGTAATAACGCTGAAGCGATTATTCCGAAAGAAGAAATGATGCCCCGAGAGGCTGTACGTGCAGGTGATCGGTTGAGAGGTTTATTGTACGCGATTAACCCTGAAGTCAGAGGCCCACAATTATTTGTTAGCCGGGCTAAATCTGAAATGTTAATTGAACTGTTCCGTATCGAAGTTCCTGAAATTGCTGAGGAAGTAATTGAATTAAAAGGAGCTGCTCGAGATCCTGGCTCAAGAGCTAAAATTGCCGTTAAAACCAATGATAAAAGAATCGACCCTGTTGGTGCTTGTGTCGGAATGCGCGGCTCGCGAGTTCAAGCCGTTTCTGGAGAACTTGCGGGAGAAAGAATTGATATTGTTTTATATGACGATAACCCCGCTCAATTTGTGATTAATGCAATGGCTCCTGCTGAAGTTGCCTCTATTATTGTTGAAGAAGATAAAAACATGATGGATATTGCTGTTGCAGAAGACCAATTAGCACAAGCGATTGGTCGAAATGGTCAAAATGTAAGGTTGGCTAGTCAATTAACGGGCTGGACGCTTAATGTGATGACTGTCGAGGATGCTGAATCTAAGAGTAAAGAAGAAAATCAAGGTTTGATTGAGCTTTTTATAAAAGAGCTCGATGTTGACGAAGAATTAGCAGAAGTTTTAGTTCAAGAAGGCTTTACAACTATTGAAGAAGTTGCTTATGTTCCTCAGTCGGAAATGCTGGATATCGAAGGTTTTGAAGAAGAATTGATTGATGCGTTAAAACAGCGTGCAAAAGATGTATTGTTAACTAAAGCAATTGCTTCTGAAGAAAAGCTCGAAGGCAATGAACCCGCTGATGACTTATTAAACATGGATGGAATGGACCGTCATTTAGCGTTTGTTATGGCGAGTAAAGGAATTGTGACTATGGAAGATTTAGCAGAGCAGTCTGTTGACGAATTACTTGAAATTGATGAATTGGATGAAACCCGTGCTGCGGAATTAATTATGACCGCTAGAGCACCTTGGTTTGCTGAATAATCGTCTTGGTACCGGAGGGTTTATATGTCACAAGTGACAGTTGAAAAATTAGCCAAAATTGTCGGAACACCGATAGATAAGCTATTAGAACAGATGAAGAACGCTGGCGTACAACTATCTGGTGCTGATGATGTGGTTTCAGAAGAACAAAAGAAATTATTATTGGCTCATTTGAAGAAAAATCATGGGGAAGTTAGTGGTGAACCTACTGCTCCTAAAAAGATTACTTTAAAGCGTACAACTAAAAGTTCATTGAAAATGTCGGGCGTTGGGGGGAAATCTAAAACTGTTAATGTTGAGGTTAGAAAGAAAAGAACCTATGTTAAACGCCCTGCTGAAGAAGAAAGTGTTGCTACGATTGAGAAAGAGCCAAAAGTAGAACTAAAAAAAGAAGCTGTTTCTGTTAATGACAACCAACCAGTTGATACTGTTGATCAGGAAGAGCTGCGCCGTATTGAAGAGCAAAAAGCAATGGAAGCTATGCGCTTGCAAGCGGAAAGCGAAGTTAAAGCTATTGCTGAGGCTGAAGCGGCGCGTTTGGCGACCGAAAAAGTTGCCGCTGAGGCACAAGCAGCTGCAGAAGCTTTAATGAAGAAAAAAGCAACTGAAGAACAAACAACGACAACACAATCTGTTGAGCCTGCACCTGCTAATAAGACCAATTGGCGTCATGCCGATGCTAAGAGTCCTGAGCAGATAGTAGAGAAAGAACGTAGAAAGAAAAGAAAGAAGAAAAAGAAAGCTCGTTCAGATGTTGAAACTGCTGCTGATATGTTGTCAGACTTTAAACGACCAATACATCGACAATTTAAAGATGATAAAAAACTCGCTGATGAGCGAAAACCTGTGGTGGCCCCTAAATCAATGAAGCATGGATTTCAAAAACCAACCTCTGCTGTTGCAAAGCAACCTGTGACTATTCCTGAATCTATCACTGTTGGTGATTTAGCACAGCGTATGTCAGTAAAAGCAACCCAAGTGATTAAAACTATGATGGGTTTGGGGACAATGGCAACCATTAACCAAACGATTGATCAGGAAACTGCACAACTGGTTGCTGAAGAGATGGGATATGAGGTTAACTTGGTGGCTGATAATGCAGCAGAAATAGAGCTTTTAGAAGCCAGTGTTAATGAAGGCAGCGAAGTTTCCAGAGCGCCTGTTGTGACAATTATGGGACATGTTGATCACGGTAAAACTTCTTTACTTGATTTTATTCGTAAATCTCAAGTTGCCGATGGGGAAGCGGGTGGTATTACACAGCATATAGGTGCTTACCATGTTGATACCGATAGAGGGATGATTACGTTTCTTGATACTCCTGGACATGCCGCTTTTACTGCTATGCGTGCTCGTGGTGCCAATGCAACAGATATTGTTATCTTAGTGGTTGCTGCTGATGATGGTGTTATGCCACAAACGGTGGAAGCAATTAAACATGCTAAAGCTGCTGGTGTTCAATTATTGGTGGCGGTCAACAAGATAGATAAAGAAGAAGCTGACCCAGATAGAGTCAAAAATGAACTATCTCAACACGATGTGATCCCAGAAGATTGGGGAGGAGATGTTCCGTTTATTCACGTTTCAGCAAAAACAGGCCAAGGTGTAGAAGACTTATTAGAAAATATTTCAATTGTTGCTGAATTACAAGAACTGAAAGCGGTTGAAACGGGGCCTGCTAAAGGGATTGTTATTGAAGCAAGGTTAGATAAAGGTCGAGGAACTGTCGCTTCGGTACTTGTTCAGTCTGGTGAGCTTAATGTGGGCGATATTCTATTAGCTGGGTTTCATTATGGTCGTGTTAGAGCGCTTAATGACGAAAATGGCAAATCAGTTACTAAAGCTGGCCCTTCGATTCCGGTTGAAGTGTTAGGTTTGTCTGGTGTGCCTGAAGCTGGTGATGAAATTTCTGTTGTTCCTGATGAGCGTAAAGCTCGAGAAGTTGCTAATTTCCGCCAAGGTAAATACAAAGATTTACAAATGGCAAGACAGCAAAAAGCTAAGCTTGAAAATATGTTTGCTAACATGGGAAGTGACGAAGTTCTTTCAATTAATGTTGTTGTTAGATCTGATGTTCAAGGTTCCTCTGAGGCAATTCAAAATTCATTAATGGATTTATCAACGGATGAAGTTCAAGTGAATGTATTATCTTCTGCTGTTGGTGCGATTACAGAAACGGATGTAACATTAGCTGCTGCATCAAATGCAATTGTAATTGGCTTTAATGTACGTGCAGATGCAAGTGCCAGAAAAGCTGTTGAGAGGGAAGGTGTTGATCTGCGTTACTATAGCGTGATTTATGATTTGATTGATGAAGTCAAAGCCGCTATGTCTGGAATGCTATCTCCTGAGCGTAAGCAACAAATTATTGGCCTTGCAGAAGTAAGAGATGTCTTTAAGTCACCTAAGCTTGGTGCTATTGCGGGTTGTATGGTTATTGAGGGGACGGTTAAGCGCAATAATCCAATTCGAGTATTGAGAGATAATGTTGTTATTTATGAGGGCGAATTAGAATCTCTACGTCGTTTTAAAGACGATGTTGCTGAGGTACGTAACGGCATGGAATGTGGTATTGGAGTTAAAAACTACAATGATGTTAAATCTGGTGATCAGATTGAGGTGTTTGAAATTGTAGAGGTTGCTCGAACTTTATAATTACTTTCATACTATTTTTCAAGGTGCTATCAAAGACAGGCGAAAGCCTGTTTTTGCAGTTTATAAGCTAATATTTTAAGTGGGTTAGGCAAATGGCTAGAGAATTTAAACGTACAGATCGAGTGGCTGAGCAGTTACAGCGAGAGCTAGCACAAATTATACAAATGGAAGTTAAAGATCCACGTTTAGGAATGGTTACTGTTTCGGGCGTAAACTTGTCGCGAGATCTTTATTATGCAACAGCATTCGTAACTTTTTTAGGTATTAATGAAGATGAGCAATCAATTAAAGAGGCGCTACATATTTTAAACCAAGCAGCTGGCTTTATAAGAAGTTCTATTGGCAAGCGAATGCAAATGCGGGTTATTCCAGAGATTAAGTTTGAATTTGATAAGTCGATATCTCGAGGAAGTGAGTTGTCTGCATTAATTAAAAAAGCACGCGATAAAGATAGTGAAAATAATAACGAAGAAGATTAATTCCGCTGTTGTACTTTTATTTAAAACCAACTGTTATTGATTAGATATTGAATATGGGCAGACGCCGAAGAAAAGGAAGGAATATCAGTGGTATCTTATTATTAGATAAACCGCTTGGTATTAGTTCTAATAAAGCACTCCAACAAGTTAAAAACTTATATTTTGCTGCTAAAGCTGGTCATACTGGTGCACTCGACCCTTTAGCGACCGGTATGTTGCCTATTTGTTTTGGAGAAGCAACAAAGTTTTCACAGTTTTTACTTAACTCTGATAAAGGTTATCGGGTGGTCGGTAAGCTCGGTATACGAACCGATTCTTGTGATGCAACTGGTGAAATAATTGAATCTAAAGCGGTTAATGTTTCTAAAAAGCAACTATTGAAAGCATTAGACTTATTTCGTGGTGATACTCAACAAGTTCCCTCAATGTTTTCTGCTCTTAAGCATAATGGCCAACCTTTGTATAAACTAGCGAGGCAAGGTATTGAAATTGAGAGAGAAGCGCGTGATATTTGTGTCTATCAATTAGAGTTAGTTAGATTTGATGAAGATGAAGTAGAGCTGGATATAGAATGTAGTAAAGGCACTTACATTAGAAATATTATTGATGATTTAGGTCAGGAACTTGGTTGTGGGGCTCATGTTACTGCGTTGAGAAGAACTTTTGTTGCCGATTATCCTGTTGAGCAGATGGTTACGATTGAAGCGCTAGAAGGTGATTTAGAGCAAGGTTATAGCCTGGATCATCATTTGTTACCAATGGATAGTCCTGTAATGCACTTGGAAGAAGCTGTTTTGGATGATGATAGTGCACATTATTTTGGGCATGGCCAAGCTGTCAATTTTGCTCAGTTTGAGCCGGGTGAGTTAATTAGAGTTTATAATGAACAAGATGAATTTTTAGGGGTTGCGGAAGTTGATGATGAATTGATGCTTGCGCCTAAGCGGTTAGTTGTTCGAGAGAGAGAAAAGTAAGTATGAGTATAAACGCTGTAATACTCGATCGTTCTACCATCGATCCGACTATCGACTTTTCTGCGGTTAAATCGCTTGTTGGTGAACTAAAAGAGTTTTCAACTACTGCCAGTGAAGACATTATTACACGTTGCGAAAATGCAGAAATTGTTATTACCAATAAAGTCGTCATTAATGCTGATATTATGGCCCAGCTTCCTCAATTAAAATTGGTTTGTGTTACCGCAACAGGGACCAATAATGTGGATTTACAAGCTGCAAAATCTTTGGGCATCGCTGTGACTAATGTTTCAGGGTATTCTACGAGTTCGGTCACACAGTATGTTTTTTCTTATTTATTAAATGCGGTAAGCCATGTCGATTTTTATCTAAAAAATAATATTGTTAAACCTTGGAATGAAAGCCAAAATTTTTGTCAGATTGATTCACCAGCAATTGAACTTGATGGAAAAAAATTAGGAATTTTAGGTTTTGGTAACTTGGGGCAATCTGTGGCTAAAGTTGCGCAAGCTTTCGGGATGGACGTTTTAATTTCGGAACGCCCTAAAGCGACTCATATCAGAGAAGGACGTTATTCATTTGATGCTGTGCTTAAGTCAGCCGATGTCTATTCTATTCACTGTCCATTAACTGATGATACTGCCGGACTTTTTGCTAAAGATAATTTTGCTAAAATGAAGAGAGGTTGTATTTTTATCAATACAGCTAGAGGACCTATAGTTGATTCTGAAGCTTTAGTGAGTGCACTAAAAAGTGGGCAAGTATCGCATGCTATTATCGATGTATTAGAACAAGAACCTCCCCCATCTGATCATCCATTACTCAATAGTGGTATGAGTAATTTAACATTAACTCATCATATTGCGTGGGGGAGTATTCAAGCACAGCAAAGGCTTATTGATGGTGTTGCGCAAAACATAGCCGCTTTCATAAAGGGTGAAAAACTAAATCGAGTAGACTAAAAAGTTGAATGGTTAGTGAATGAATAACATTAAATAGTATTTTGAACAATAATTAAAATTGAGTCATCATACGGTTATCAAGTTTGACAAATTTATTTTTAGCATAACATCTGATTGCTGCAACATTTGAGCTGGTAACCATTACTTCCATTAAATGGATATTTTTTGTAGATAAATACGAATAAATAGCCTGCAAAAGCACTGAAGCGATATGTTTTTGTCGATAATCTTGAGTAACATAAATCCAGGATAAACTTGCTAGAGTTTCTTTTATATACTTATCTTTTTTTATTTTTACGTAGGCAATGCCCACCAATTTATCCTCAACATAAGCGCAGCGAATAAAGCTTTGGTCTGCAGATATTGCTGCTTTTAATTCTATTATTTCTTGCTCAATTAAATTATGTTTTTGAATATGAGCTTTGATTTGCTGCCGATCCATTTCTAATCCATAAGAATTAGCATGGCCGCGAATGTAATCATTTAGATAGTTTTCTATCCATTGACTAATAGTTGGTTCATAACTATTAAAGTTATCATTAATAACAATATTCATATTTGAAGTATATAGGGTGTTCAGAAGACATATATTTTTGCTATTTTTATTTTACTATATCACGAAACTTGCTAATTTCGATATTTTTCCGCTAACTATTCAATAACTTGATTAAAAAAACTAAAGAACATTTAAGAGTTATTGCCAGTGAATTGACTTATTCTATTTTACTTAAAACAAAAAACTTCAATAATAACCAGGCTATGACTTGGTAAATAAACAGGTATAACATTATTTGTTGGTAACTATGGTGATTATCAAAAAGCCATCCCATTAAAGCAGGGGAAATTGCTGTGGAGACTACCATAATTGATGTGACTAGTGAACGAATCGCTCCAATATGCAAAGGACCGTATATTTCTACCCATAGTGAGCCTACTATGGGGCTTGATGAACCAATGGTGATACCCACTAAAAACATGAAAAGAACAGTGATTGCTTGATGGTTAATCGGCAGCATTAGGATTGCCACTCCTATCAACATTGGTAAAATAAAAAATTGGACTAGCCGTTTGCCTGAATATTGATCAACTAAAGAACCAACAACTAATGAAGATTTTAGATGTGAAAATGCATAAACGGTGAAGCAAAGAGCAAACCACTCTTCACTCCAGTTTTTATCTTTGAGTAATTCTGCTTGATGAATAAAAATGCCTGTTACAATAAATGCAGGTGCCATAACTAGCGGTATTAATAACCAAAAGCGCGGATCTTTTATAACCTGCTTGCGTTTCCAGCTTTTTCTATTGGTATCTGTTTTTTCTGAAGCTTGAGGTTTGATTGATTGAATTCGTTCAAGAGATTGGTTCATTAAGTAGTTCATAAAAGGCCAATATATAACAATAATAACAACACCTAAAATAAACCAGCTTTCTCTCCAGCCTAAAAGGTTAATTAATGTAATGGCAAGTATTGGTAAAATAGCTTCACCAAGTGGCATGCCAAAACCAACGATACCGATTGCTTTCCCTCTGTTTTTATCGAAGTAACGAGCCATTGATGTATAGGCAATATGAAACATTAGACCTTGTCCACAGAAGCGTAGAAAAAATAGTGCTGCAAACAATTGCCAGATTGCTTGGCTAAAATAAATCATAAAGCAAGCAAAGGTTAAACCTAGACTGGTGATGAAGGTAAATTTCTTCAGTGGCGTTTTATCAAGCAGAGCGCCTGCAAAGAGAATGATGAAGCCGCTCAATAGCGTTGCAACAGAGTAAAGAAGTCCATACTCGACTGCGCTTAATTGAAATTCAGATTGGAATGATTGGCTATACCATGAAATAAAAAAGGTTTGACCGTAATTTCCGAAAAACGCAGTTAATAGCCCAAATAAAAGAAAGTGGCTATTACTGCGCGCAAAACTAAAGTAATTTTTTAGCATAAAAGGCTTTTAACTGCTTGGCCGTTTGTATTTGATTAAGAAGGGTAGCGTTTACTCAACTCTTGATAAACTTGTTGGGCAAAATCATCGGCATTTGAATCAAGTAATTGTACAACTTCAACTAAATGCTCATTATCCTCTTTTCCATTCCATTGCTTGTGGTATGTCCCCTCTTTATACCCGTGATCTTGACGGAAAAAATTGAGAACATTTTTTCCAATATAGCTAGTATATAACTCATCAAACGACATATTAATTTGTTGCATACACCCTGCAAAAATTTGAGCGTTAAAAGATTTTGTTTGTAGTGTATTGGCTGCAAGATCTTCTAGTGTTGTTCGGAATTCTTCATTATGTCTGATATCTGAAAACTCATAGTCTAGTGTTTCAGCGATCTTATTGACATCATTACTATCGCTTAATCGGCAGCTTAAACCAAAATGAAAAATATCGACTAATTCGAGTTTGACTTGTTCCATATCTGGTGATTGATGTTTCCACCATTTCCAACCATAATGATCAAGCATTTCTGCGCATTCAATCCATATTGCTCTATACCATTCAAAATTTTGTTGTAACCAATTTTCATGAACTTTTTTATTCATTGCATCTTGCATGTCCAACATGGTGGCAAGTTGTTGTTGGCGGTTAGGTTGAGTCATAATTTACCTTTATGCTTATAGAGCATTGCTTATTGTTGGTTATGATATAAAACTATTATAATCGGTAATGCCAATCGAGGCTAAGTGTATCAAGTCCACGGTTTGGTTTTTTGATATAAGCGTTAGAATAATGATTATAACGCAAAGTGAGTGTGTGGCGCTTGTTTTTATCGAGTGACATCCCTAATCCAAATAAGGTGGCAAATTGCCCTCGTGTGGATAATTCTATATCGCCAATATTTTTATTATCTAAATAAGCCAAGCCTAAACCCATTTGCCAAAACCAAACTCTTTTTTTGCTGGTACTTTCCCAGAAAGAAATAACCGGTCTTACTGCTACCAAATTAATTGTATCACCATTGGTTAGGTGACTGGCATACGCTTCAACAGTAAACTCGCCATATCCTAATAGTTTGTGGTTGAAAGTCTGGTTGGTATTCCAAGTGGCACCAATCGAAAATTGGGTTGTGCCTACTGAGCTTCTTGATTGAATTAAGCCGTCACTAATACCCCACCCAAGGCTTGTCATTATGCCATCTATGCCCGAGCTGTATGGGGAATTGAATACTATGTAAATGAATGAGAGATAAATAAGTTTTTTCAATTAACCCCCTTCTGTTTTTTGATCATTTCATAAGCAGATTGTATTTCTTGTGATTTTTCTGTGGCCATTTTAACCATTTCTTCTGGCATACCCTTGGCAACTAATTTGTCAGGGTGATGTTGAGACATGAGCTTTCGATAAGCTCTTTTTATTTCTTGTTCTGTTGCACTTGTATCAATCCCCAATACTTTGTAAGCTTGCTCTATTGATGGGGCATTGGCTTGAGCGCTGCCGCCACTTGCACCGCTTTGGTAGAAAGACTGTTGGGCTATTACCATCTCGACTAGTCTATCTATTTGGCTGGTTGGGATTTTAAATGCGCCACCTATTTGATACAGGATTTGCATTTCTGTATGCGAAATATTGCCATCTGCAGTAGCTCCCAATATTTGAATTTCTAAAAACATCTGAATCAAACTAGGCTTGCGTGCACAGTTGGTAATTAAACCTTGTAGTTGAGCATTTAAATCAAAGCCGATAGATTTTCCTGAGTTAAAAGCTTTAATTGCTTTAGCCCGTTTTTCCCCGGTTAGGCCAAGCTTTAACATTACTTGTTCGGCAGCATCAATTTCAGCTTTTTTAACAACGCCATCAGCTTTTGCGATATGCCCCATAACTGCAAAGGTTGACTCGAAGAACGCAGCTTGTGTTTTCGAAGGATCTTTATCTTCAAAAAAGTTGCCAAAATCTTGGTTAAAGCCTTTATCAAATGAATGGCCAATCCAAATACCTAATAATAATCCAATGGGCCCACCAACAATGAAACCGAGAGTACCGCAGATTATTTTTCCAAAAATTTTCATAATATTCCTATGAACAAGCTCTTTTTATCTTTATTTTTGATTTTTCAGGTTTTTTTCTAATAAAGTTAAACGTTCTGGCGTGCCAATATCATGCCATTCTCCCGTATAAATTTCTCCACTAATACGTGAGGCATTAGCGGCATCTCGTAGTAAAGGAGTTAAGCTCATAGCGTTTCCAAGCTGACATTTTTCAATAAAAGCTGGATCGTAAACGGCTATACCAGAAAAAGTCCACATTGTTTCTGCTTTATTGGTAATATTATTGTTAATTAAGCCAAAATCTCCTAGAGCGTTTTGTTGAGGGTTTTTTACCAGTACTAGGTGAGCAAGTGTTTGTTTCTTTTCTAAAGGGCCTAAATAGGGGCTTTTCAGAAGTTTTTCGTATGGATATTCTGTCCATATATCACTATTAATTACCAAAAATGGGGCTTTACCTAGTAGTGGTAACGCTTGCCTAATACCACCAGCTGTTTCTAAAGCTTTAGTTTCTGCTGACCACTGAATTTTTACACCGAGTTTAGAACCGTCTCCAAAGTAATTGACAATTTGCTCACCTAAATAACAGTGATTAATTACTATTTGAGTCATTCCGGCGTTTTTAAGTCTTTCAATATGGTATTGAAGGAGTGGTTTACCTTGTACCGTTAAAAGTGGTTTAGGTGTGTTTAGGGTAAGAGGCATCATTCTTTCGCCTCTGCCTGCGGCTAGAATCATGGCTTTCATAGTGATTCCAGGGCTGGATTTACTTTCTTCTCTAAGAATTGATGGAAAGTATTGAATTCAGGGTAGCGTTTAACTGCTGAGATTAGATATTTAAAGGTCAATGGCAGATCATTTAAATATAGTGGCTTATTATCTCGGTAGTTGAGTCGGCAAAATATGCCTAATACTTTGATGTGTCGTTGCATTCCCATTAACTCAAATTGACGGAAAAACTCATCAAATGTAGTTTTTGTTAACGCTGCATCGATGGCTTTTTGATGATAAAGCCTGGCCCAGCTTCTAACTTTATTTTCTGACCATTCTATATAGCAGTCTTTTATCAGGGAAACTAAATCATAAGAGAGTGGGCCTACAACTGCATCTTGAAAGTCTATAACTCCGGGCGTATGGGCATCACATATCATTAAGTTTCTCGAGTGAAAATCTCGATGTACCAGCTTTTGATCTTGGACTTTAGCATTATTGATTAGCTGTTTGAAAACCGTGCCTATCATTTGTTTTTCTTCAGCACTTAAAACAAGCTTTAAATGCTTATGAATAAACCAATCGGTAAATAATTCAAGTTCTGAGCGCAGTTTATTTTGATCATAGGGTGGAATATCGGTGTCTTGGGTTGAAATTTGTTGGATTTCTATAATGGTGTTTATGGCTTTGCTGTAGTAACTATCGGCATTATCAGGGGTTAGCTCTGGTAAGTAGAGCCTGTCACCTAAATCCGAGAGTAAAAAAAAGCCTTGTGTTAGGTCTTTATGTATAAATAGTGGAACATAGAGCCCGTTTTGTTTTAAAAGTTGACCGACGGTGTAGAAGGCTTGATTATTTTCCGATTCTGGGGGGGAGTCTACCGCTATTATTGTTCGTTTATCGACAGAAAATCTAAAGTATCGCCGAAAACTGGCGTCTCCAGAGACGGTAGATAAAGTTGGCGTATCGATTGAGAGTTTATTTCCAGCCCATTCAGCTAGTTGTTTTTTTCGTAAATCAACCATTGAGTTATCATGTATTAATAAAAGTCAGTTTAATGCGGTTTGAATAATGCCTGTTATCGATAATTTCTACAAGTCAGAATGCCATGCTTGATTTTTTTTTAGTCCAATTAGATGATGTTTCTTTAATTACCAACCTCCCTATCTTGGCTAAAGATAGATGCAGAAGAGGATTTTATGTTTCAGCATGCTTGCTTTTCAAGTATGATTGCTAGCTGGTTTTTGGGTAGATAATTTTATTGATTGCGTTCTTTTGTGGCTGCTATTAACTGTTGTAATAAAAAAATTCGAATCACGAAAATAGCCATGTTATGGGGTGTTGGTATAACTTTGTGGAATAGCTACGCTCTTTCTGCTAATGATACACAATCGAAGCCCGTTGAGTCACAAAGTAATGGTATTTATTTTAAGTCAAGGTTTGAAAACAAGACTAAGCCTGATTTAGGCTCATATAGTCAATGTACTACCCGCTCTCCCTCCTTTGAGTTGAAAAATGTTCCCGAGTTTTCAATATTGCCAGCTATTTCTCAAATTAAGATGGAAGCTGACAGTATGCCTGAAAATAGTAAGAAGCTTACGCATTTAAAAGGGAATGTATCTGTGCGTGATGAAAAATCACTGTTGAAAGCGGAAGAGGTTGTGGTTGAGCATTTGACCGAAACGATTAAAGCGAGCGGAGGTGTCTCATTTGAGTCTGAAGAGGCTTTTTTTAGCGCTCAATCTTTGACAAAAGCAGGAGTGGATAATCAAGTTCATATTGATGACGCTGAGTTTTATTTGTTTTCGAATCATGCAAATGGCACCGCCGATTCAATCACTATCGATAGCAAGGAGTCTCTTAATTTAACACAACTTTCTTTTAGCACTTGCCCGATTAATAAGCCTGGTTGGTTATTAGAAACTGATGAGATGAATATTAATCAGCAAGCAGGTAGAGGTGAAGCCTGGCATTCTGTCATGAGAGTTGGGGGGGTTCCTGTGTTTTATTTTCCGTATATTAATTTCCCTACTGATGATCGGCGCAAGTCAGGGTTACTTTCGCCACGGATAAAATATAGTGATCGTAATGGTTATGATGTCGCTCAGCCAGTTTATTGGAATATTGCACCACAAATGGATGCAACAATAACTCCTCGCTTAATTGAAAAACGAGGAGAGCAATTGTGGACAGAGTTTCGTTGGTTAACGCAACGAGCAGAATCGTCAATTAACCTTGAGTGGATGAATGAAGACAAGCTGTTTCTATCTGATAATAAGAAAGATCGTTGGCTAGCACAGCTTAAAAGTGAAACTGTTTTTAACCCTCATTGGAAGTTGGATTTAGATGCTCAGCGTGTTAGTGATAGTGATTATTTTCGCGACTTTTCTTCTGGGTTAGGAGGTTCTAATGAAACGAGACTTTCTAGTCAAGTTGCGTTGACTTACCAAGATTCAATTTGGCAAATGAAGTGGTTTGCTTTGACTCACCAGTCGTTGATTGGTAATGAATCATATCGCTATTTACCTAGCTGGTTGGCTACTGCTGATTATTTATCTGATAGTGGGTTTAGGTGGCAATGGACGTCTGATATTACTCGGTTCGAGCATAAAAACTCAGAACAGGTAGAAGGCGAACGTATGAGCTTGTTGCCTGGTGTCAGCTTTCCAATGCGAAATCTGTGGGGATATTTAACCCCCAAATTAAACTATCAGCTAAGTCGTTATAAACAAACATCGCTTATTGAAAGCAGTGAAATTACAACTACTCGTAATGTCCCTATTATTAGTTTAGATAGTGGTATTTATCTCGATCGCCAACTTCAGATTGGCGGGAAAGATTATACGCACACACTAGCTCCCAGACTGTTTTATACTTATATTCCTTATCGGAACCAAGACTCAATTAATAATTTTGATACTACCCAAGGAGATTTTGGTTTTAGTCGATTGTGGCAAGAGAATCGTTTTACAGGCGTTGATCGGGTTGGTGATACAAATCAATTGAGTTTTGCTTTGGGTAATAGTTTGGTTGATGAAAGCTCAGGTAATGAAATTGTTCGCTTATCGGTTGGTCGAATATACTATTTTGCTGATAGGGAGGTCCGTTTAAATCCTGCTGATGAAGCAGAGACAGAGCAACAGTCTCCGTGGCTAACGGAAGTTGAATATCGACTAAATTCAGCTTTTTCATTAACAGGTTTAATTCAGTGGGATGAGGGGAGCAAACAGACCCAAAGAGCACAAACACGAATAAATTTTGAACCGAAAGATAATCATATTGTCAATTTAACTCACAGATATCGAGATGTAGATGGAAATTTTAATGAGGAAATTGACTTTTCTTTTGCCTGGCCATTGAATGATAAGTGGCGCTTGCTCGGAAGGTGGTATAATGATTTACAGCGTGAACAAGTGATTGAGAGGTTAGTTGGTGTTGAATATGAATCTTGCTGTTGGGCTATTAGGTTGGTGGCTCAAAAATATTTGAATACTCAGTTAGATAGTTCTGGTATTTCAACTACTCTAGCGGGGAATGAACGTTATAATGATGGCGTTTATCTACAGTTTGTATTTAAAGGACTAGGAAGTGTCGGGCCGTCGGGGATGGACGACTTACTTTCTTCAAGTATTACAGGGTATAAAGACCCTTTTAGTCGAAATAGGTAATGTTGTATTTGTTAAATTCGGATAGTTAGGTTTTAGCAAATTTTTAGGTTTTTAATAAAAAGATGGTTTTATGATGAAAAAGTTAATTAAGTTAAGTGCAATTGCTATTATTTGTTTTTATAACGCAGTTGCCTGTGCCAACCTCAAAGTGGTTGATCGAGTGGTTGCCTTGGTTGATTCAGATGTTGTTTTAGCCAGCGAGTTAGTTCGTAGAACCAATTCAATTATTGAACAGATTAAAGAAAGAAATCAGACTGTGCCTCCTCTTGAAAAGTTGAAAGAGCAGGTTTTAGAAAGGTTAATAATGGAGTCTTTGCAGCTGCAAATGGCTAAGCGTGTAGGAGTGAGAATCAGTGATACTGAGTTAGACGCCACTTTAGAAAATATTGCTGGTGAAAATAAGTTATCAGTAGAAGAGTTTAGAAAACAAGTTGTATCTAAAGGGACTTCGTGGGCTTTGTTTCGTGAAGATCTGCGTACTGAAATTATGGTTTCTAGAGTTAGAAACGGTAGTGTCTCGCGCAGAATTCAGATCAGTGATAAAGAAATAGATAATTTACTAGTTCAGATTAATCAAGAAGGCGAAAGTCGAACGCAATATTCACTAGGTCATATACTTTTAACATTAGCAGAAGATGCGTCTCCTGAAGAAATAGCTAAAGTCAGAGCGCAAGCTGAAAAAATTGTTATTGAGTTGCGAAATGGGGCGAATTTTCAAGAATATGCAATTAGCTATTCGGCTGGCCAGAACGCTTTAAGTGGAGGTGATTTAGGGTGGCGGAGCTTGTCCCAGTTGCCCAGCCTCTTTGCTGGTAGTGTAAGAAACATGAAGCAGGGAGAGATATCTGAACCTTTAAGAAGTGGTAGTGGTTTACATATTTTGAAGTTAATTGAGTCTAAGGGAGGCTTTGAGACTCACCAAGTCATGCAAACTCATGTTAGACATATATTGATTACACCTGATGCAATTACCGATGAGAAAGCTGCATTAGATAAAATATTACTGGTTCGTCAAAGAATTGTTGATGGAGAAAAGTTTGAAGATTTGGCTATCGAATTCTCTGATGATAAAGGAACTGCTGCTTTAGGTGGTGATTTGAAATGGTCGGATCCAGGAACTTTTGTTGCTGAATTTAATGAAACGATGGAGTCTTTGGCCATTAATGAACTAAGTCAGCCTGTAAAAACTCAGTTTGGTTGGCATATTATGGAAGTGTTAGGGCGTCGTAATCAAGATCAAACAGAAGAGAAAAAACGCGAGACAGCTTACCGTATATTACAAAAACGAAAGTTTGAAGAAGAAGCTCAACTTTGGTTAAGAGAACTGAAAGATCAAGCTTATATTCGAATTATCGATGAAAAGTAACGCTGATAAATCGGTCCCACGAATTTTATTAACTATGGGCGAGCCTGCGGGCATTGGCCCAGAGTTACTCGTTAGAATTGCACAACTTAATTTTTTAGCAGAGCTGATTGTTATTGCTGATCCTAATATATTAATGCTGGTGGCAAAGAAGCTTAAGCTGCCTTTGCAATTGGTGGAGATTGACTGGGAAAAACAAAGTATAAAGCACCAGCCAGGAACACTATTTATTTGTTCTATTCAATTACCTGCTAAAGTGGTCGCTGGCCAGTTATGTGTTGAAAATGCACAAGCAACACTTGATACCTTGACTATGGCAAGTGATTTAGCTTTAGCTAAAAAAGTTAATGCTATTGTTACTGCACCTGTGCATAAAGCAAATCTTAATCATGCGGATAGCCTTTTTATGGGGCATACTGAGTTTTTTGCTAAACAGGCTAATGTTGATAAGGTTGTTATGATGCTCGCCAGTGGTGGGTTAAGAATTACACTGGCGACAACTCATATTCCATTATCAAAAGTGTCACAGACAGTTGATAAAAAGTTAGTGTCTCAAACTCTAGGTATTATTTTTGACTCATTCCAGTTGTATGGTTTAAGCAAACCTAAAATAGCTGTTTGTGGTTTAAATCCTCATGCTGGTGAAGATGGTTTATTAGGACATGAAGATAGCGAAGAGATTTTGCCTGCTATTCAAGAATTTGTTCAAAGAGGACAAAGTGTTTTTGGGCCTTTTCCGGCTGATACTTTGTTTACTCCACAAAAGCGCAGTCATTTTGATGTGTTTCTAGCCATGTATCATGATCAGGGATTACCGGTTGTTAAAGCATTTGGTTTTGGAAAGTGTGCAAATGTGACTTTAGGCCTACCATTTATTAGAACTTCTGTTGATCATGGTACTGCTTTAGATATTGCACCGAGTTACTCTGCATCTGCGGATAGTTTGGAATATGCTATCAATTATGCCATTCAGCTTGTTTCTGGAGAGTTACCTCAATGAAGGCTTTTAATCCTAATCAACATCAAGCTAAAAAACGTTTTGGTCAAAACTTTTTACAAGATGGTGCAATTATTGAGCGCATTGTCAAAAGTATTAGACCGACTGAAAATGAGTCCATTGTTGAAATTGGTCCTGGTTTGGGAGCATTGACTAAAAACTTATTAGTTAAGTCAAAAAAAATTTCAGTCATTGAACTAGATAGAGATGTTATTCCAAAGCTAAAATTTAACTGTGATGGCTTAGGCACTTTAAATATTTACCAGCAAGATGCACTGAAAACAAACTTTTCTGAGTTCGCGCAAAATGGAAAAATTCGCGTGTTGGGAAACCTCCCTTATAATATATCTACTCCTATCATGTTTCATTTATATCAATATTTAAATGATATTCAAGATATGCATTTCATGTTGCAAAAAGAAGTCGTGCAGCGGATGGTTGCTAAACCAGGCAACAAAACATATGGACGACTAAGTGTAATGACTCAATATGCTTGTGATGCTCAGTTACTGTTTATTGTGCCTCCTGAAGCTTTTATTCCTGCCCCTAAGGTTGATTCTGCTATTGTGAGGTTGGTGCCCAAAAAGAATCCAATACCACTTAAAGACTTTAATTTATTTTCTTCTATTGTGACTGAAGCTTTTAATCAAAGGCGCAAAACCGTGCGCAATGTTTGGAAGAAGCGTTTGACGAATGAAGACTTTGTTGCACTTGAAATTGAGCCAGGCTTACGGCCAGAAAACCTCCCACTAGAGTCCTTCATCCAAGCGGCTAACTATTTAGCCGATAATACTGTCTAAATTGTCTTCTGAATAATAATTGATCATTATTAAACTCAGTTCACTCAAAGCTGTTCAGTTTTGGTTAATTTTGAGTTTGTTACTCTTATCCTGTTCCGAAGTTTGTATTTTTTATCGGTATTAAGGATTACGGTGAGGTTATTATGAAATTTGCTTATAGTTTGTTGGTTGTGCCACTGGTTATTACTTTGAGCGCCTGTTCTACTCATTATCGTGCGTCAAGTCATCATGGGTATAAGCATCATCGTCATGGGCATGTTTCTGTTGGGGTTCATGGGCATCATCATGGTCGTGGTGGGAGTATATTAGGGGCATTAGTGGTTGGCGGTGTAATAGGTCATTTATTAACTGAAGCACATAAAAAAGATGCTCATGCAGAGCATGTTGTGGTGCCTTCTGATGAGGATGATGAATTAGTCAATGGTTATACAATCAATGATGAAAATGAATTATCGGAAGAACAAAAGCGTTGGTATCAATTAGGTAAAAATGGAAAATGTTACTTAATGGAAACTATAAATGGTAAAACAGATATTATTTCTTTGGTTCCTATTAATATGTGCGGGTAGTGAATAACAAACTATTTTAGCTGCCTGTTTAACACTAGCGCTTGCGTTTTATAGGCTGGTATAGGCTTAGAAAAATAATAGCCTTGTCCATACTGACAGTTCATTTCAAGTAAAGTGCTTAATTGAAGAGGTGTTTCGACACCTTCGGCCACTAAATCAATTTTCATTGTTTTTGCAAGAGCAACGATCATATTGATAATAGGGTGATCTTGATTTTTTTCCGTAATGTTTGTGACAAATGAGCGATCAATTTTTAATATATCAAACGGCAGTTGGTTTAAGTAACTTAAGGATGAATAACCTGTACCAAAATCATCTAGCGAAATTCTGATCCCTGCCAGTTTTAGTTGGTGAAAAAGGTGTCTGGCTTTCGCTTTATTTTCCATTAAAATATGTTCTGTGACCTCAACAACTATCGAACTTTTATTGAGTTGATATTTCTCAATGATGTCACAAATATCATCAACTAACTTTGAGTCTACAAAGCGTTGAGCAGAAATATTGATGCTGATATAGATTGATTCTTGAGTGATTTTTTGCCAAGCTTGCAATTGTTGTCCAATATTTTTTAGAAGTTGCTCGTCGAGTAGCTTTATCACCTCTGTTTGCTCTGCAATAGGAATGAACTCATTAGGGGACACCAACCCTCTAATAGGATGTTTCCAACGAGTTAAAGCCTCAAAGCCTTTAACTTTACCACTTTTTAAGTCGACAATTGGTTGATAGTAAAACTCTAGCTGTTGGTTTTCGACCGCTTCAATTAAATCTTGTTGAATTTTTCTTTCATAAAGTAACGCTTGATGTAGAGATATTTCATAAATTTGAATATTGTTTTTACCAAGGTTTTTAGCGTGGTACATTGCATGATCAGCGTGACGAAGCAGTTCTTCTGATGAGGCTGTATTTTCATCTTTAAAACTAATACCAATACTAATAGAGGCTTTAATTGGTTGCTCATTAATTAAAAATGGTTCTTGTAAGGCTTCTAAAATTCTTTGTGCGATTTGAACTGCTTGTTGTGTATTTTCTAAAGATTCCAACAATACCGCAAATTCATCTCCACCTAGCCTTGCCAATGTGTCAGAGTCCCTTAATTGAGATTGAATTAAATTAGCTGAATTGAGTAATAAAAGATCGCCTGCATGGTGTCCAAAATTATCATTAACGAGTTTAAAGTCATCAAAATCAATAAATAATACGGCTAATTCAAATTGTGAACTTCTTTCTGAAAGTGAAAAGGCATGCTCAATTCTATCTAAAAACAAATTCCGATTAGCCAATCCTGTTACCTGATCGTGTAGGGCTTGGAATTCGAGCTTTTTATCTTTAAACTTTCTTTCAATTGCTGTGCTGATATGTTGTGCTAAAAAATTCAAAAATGTTTTATCTTGTGAAGTAAAACAAGTGTTTTTTTCATAACTTTGCAAAGCGATTGAGCCAGCTAAGTTTTCGCTTATTTTAAATGGAGCTGCTAACCATGAGTATGGGATATTTTTTTGCATTAAAATTAAGCCGTCATTCGCAAGAGCCTGCAATTCTTCAAAATTGGCAATTTTTGAATGTTGAGTTTGAATAACTTGAGCTACTAGCGATTGCGCCACACGAGTTTGGTCAAACTCTAAGTCGAAATGACTCTCTCCATGTTCATCTTGAAAGTAAGGAAATGAGTAGCTATCTTTTCTTTTATCATATAATGTAATGAAAAAGCTTTGAGTCTTAACTTGTTTGGTTATAAGTTGATGAAGGTGTTGATATAAATCTTTTTCGGATTTAGAGCTATAAGTTAAATTGGATATCTCTAAATAGAGTTCAGTGAGTTTATTCGATTCCTCAAGAGCTAAAATCGTTTTTTCTAACGCGATGATATTTGATTCAAACGAAAGTTTTGAAGCGAGTACTGATGCTAATATTTCAAGATAACGCTGATGTTCATGGGTAAAAAAATTTAATTGAGAGTTTTCTGAATCGATAACACCAAGCAGTTTACCTTTAAAGGTTATTGGTACTGTCAGTTCTGAAAGTCTGCTTTTATCGTCAATAATATAATCGGTGTTTTTTCGAGTATCGGTTATTAAAATGGATTTTTTTTTCTTAGCTGCTTTTCCAACAATACCTTGCCCTAATTTTATAGAAATAGGATTCTTGATTTTTTTTCTTATCGGGTTTTTGGGGCCATAGGCTGCAGCTTGAATTAAGGTATTATGGTTTTTGTCTAGTAGATAAATAATGCAGTCTTCAAAGTTGAGTGCTTTAATCGTATGGTGTGCTAGGTGCCAAACGATATCTTCAATCGAATCTAGCTTATTGATTTGTATAACAAAATCTAATAAAGCTTCAAGCGACTGCTGTTTCTCAAAAAAGGACGGACAGAGTGAGCTATCTGGCGGTTGGTTAATAGATGCACTAGATGTTTTTCTCAAAAGTGACACCTTCGCGAAATGAGCTTAGGTAGAGTATAGATCAAATAGGCATTGAGTGGGATATCTGGAGGATCAAGATTATTAAAAAAAGAGCCTTTCGGCTCTTTTTGTGGATCATCATTCATCCAAAAAACTACGCAACCGATCTGAACGGGTTGGATGTCTTAATTTTCGTAACGCCTTGGCTTCTATCTGACGAATTCGCTCTCGAGTAACATCGAACTGTTTGCCAACTTCTTCTAATGTGTGATCCGTATTCATATCAATTCCGAATCTCATTCTAAGAACTTTAGCTTCCCTTGCTGTTAAACCAGCCAATACCGTTTTAGTTGCTTCACGTAAGCTCTCTGAGGTAGCTGAATCAATAGGCGAATCTTGGTTTCCATCTTCAATGAAGTCACCTAGATGAGAATCTTCATCATCGCCAATTGGCGTTTCCATAGAAATAGGTTCTTTGGCAATCTTTAAAACCTTACGAATTTTATCTTCAGGCATTTCCATTCTTTCTGCTAATTCTTCTGGTTGCGGTTCTCTACCCATTTCCTGAAGCATTTGGCGGGAAATACGATTTAATTTGTTGATTGTTTCTATCATATGAACAGGGATACGAATAGTTCTAGCTTGGTCTGCTATGGAACGAGTTATTGCTTGTCTAATCCACCAAGTTGCATAAGTTGAAAATTTGTAACCTCTTCGGTATTCAAATTTATCAACAGCTTTCATCAAACCAATATTGCCTTCCTGAATTAAATCTAAGAATTGGAGGCCGCGATTGGTATATTTTTTCGCGATAGAAATAACCAACCTTAGGTTCGCTTCAACCATTTCTTTTTTGGCTCTGCGCGCTTTGGCTTCACCAATTGACATTCGACGATTCGTTTCTTTAACTTCTACAATCGTTAAATTACTGTCTTTTTCAACTTTGCGCATTTTGTTCTGGCAGCGAATTATATCTTCTGCGACTTCTTCCAGGCGCTCTTTATATTCGGTATCTCTAGCTAGGATCGAATCTATCCATTTAGGGTTTGTTTCGTTTCCTGGAAAACTTCGAATGAAATCTTTACGTGGCATCTTAGCTGTTTCGGTTGCCAGTTTCATAATTAATCTTTCTTGGGTACGTAAGGTCGCCATACGTCTTCTCATGCGCTCAGAAAGACGGTCAAACATTTTTGGAAGGAGACGGAATTTTAAGAAAGATTCTTTCATATCATCGATATGTTGGATCGCTGTTTTGTGATTGCGTCCATATTTAGATATTGCAGCAATAGACTTTTCAAATTGCTCTCTAAGCTCTGCAAATAACTCTGCTGCTAATTCAGGATCTGGTCCTTGGTTAGCTTCATCGTCATCTTCATCGTCAACATCAACGTCAGCATCTTCATCTGCCAATTCTTCTTTAGGCACTTCTGAGCCTACGTGGCTTGCTGCCATTGCTGCTTCATCTTCAGAATCGGCATAACCTGTTATGATATCTGTTAGCCTGATTTCTCCAGCGGAATAACGATCAAATTCGTCTAACAATGTGGAAATAGTTTCAGGATATTCGGCTATAGATGCTAATACCTGCCGAATACCGTCTTCAATTCTGCGGGCTATTTCTATTTCGCCTTCACGAGTTAGTAGTTCTACCGTTCCCATTTCTCGCATATACATACGAACAGGATCGGTGGTTCTTCCAAATTCACTATCGACACTCGCTAATGCAGCTGCGGCTTCTTCGGCGGCATCTTCGTCTGTCGCAGAGTTTTCGTTCATTAATAGTGCATCGGCTTCAGGTGCAGTTTCATACACTTGAATCCCCATATCATTGATCATACTAATGATATCTTCTACCTGATCTGGGTCTACAATATCAGGAGGTAGGTGATCATTAACTTCAGCATAGGTAAGGTAACCTTGCTCTTTACCACGAGTAATCAGCAATTTCAGTTGAGATTGTTGCGATACAGTTGGATGAGAATTATCTACCATTAATTTTTAACCTTAAATCAGACTGAAAACGACAGTCGTTGGTTGTTCACACAGAAAAGTAACTCTGTGAACACGGAACCGCCAATTATACACAGTCTAGACCCTAATCAGCAAGATTACTAACCGCTAACTTATGATAAATTATAAAAAAAATACATAATCGCGTAATTTGCCAATCACATCGCAATTATTGAAGATGGAATATCTATTTACAACTTTTTTATAATTGTTTTAAAAGCTGCTTTAATTGCCTTTTCTCTTCTTCAGTCAAGGGGAATGTGTCTGATTTTTGGGTTAGTTGATCTAACTGTTGTTCAAGGTAGCTTTTTTCTAGCCGCTTGAATATTTCACACAACTCGATAGGTGCATTTTCGCTGCTAGAGTGTAGTTCTACAGTTGCCAGTTTGGTTAGATGTGGAAATTCACTTCTCCCACGCCAGTTTTCAATAAGCATGGCGGTTGTCATTTCTTCATGATCTTGAAGTAATTGAGAGAGTTCGTACAGCAATTTCGCACCAGGCTCTGTCATTTCTGCTAGCCATTTTGCTTCTGCCGCTGGCAGTGCATCAGGATATTGCAATAATAAGCTAATTGCTCGTCGATAGGGGGTGGGAGTTTGAGGACGATTAGCCTGATTGACAGGCTTGGGTGAGGCTGGTTCTGGTTTTTCCAACGGAGGCGTTGTTGGGTGTATGTTATCTGTGTTTATTTCATTCGCTTTCTCAAGCGTTTTACTCATAACTTGTTGAAGCTGTTTATTATTTAACCCTGATAATTCGCCTAGTCGAGTTTCAAATCTAGCCCTTAAAACACTATCTTGAATTTCTTGAAAATAGGGTTTGGCTAAATGTATGAGGCGGGCTGGTCCTTCAAATGTATTCATATCAACTTGAGACTTTAGGTGTTCTATCAGGTAATCAAATAAGGTAGTCGATTGTTCAACCTGTTGTTTGAAAGCTTCGCTACCAATTTTTCTTACCATGGTATCTGGATCTTCGCCATCAGGTAGGAACATAAGACGAACTTCTCTGGTGTCTTTGACTAAAGGTAAAGCATGTTTTAAAGCTCTAAGAGCTGCTGCTTTTCCAGCACGATCACCATCGAAACAAAATACGACTTTAGGACATATTCTAAATAGTGTTTGTAAGTGTTCACTTGTGGTTGCTGTACCTAAAGTTGCAGTTGCGTTGCTAATCCCAAATTGAGCCAATGCTACAACATCCATATAACCTTCTACAATAATAACGTGATCGATATTACGTAATTGATGACGCATCTCATATAGCCCGTATAACTCTCTACCTTTATGAAAAAGGCTTGTTTCGGGAGAGTTGAGGTATTTGGGTTCTCCTTGGTCAATAACACGTCCGCCAAACCCGAGTACTTGCCCCCTGCGATTACGGATTGGAAACATGATTCTGTCACGGAAGCGATCATAGGCATGCCCATTCTCTTTTGCGATCATCATGCCTGTTTCAATTAAATCTTTTTGTAATTGATTTTTGTCTTTATCTAAATGAGATAAATTTTGCCATTCGTCAGGTGCATATCCAATGCCATATAACTTAGCAATTTCACCACTTACTCCCCTGTTTTTTAGATAATTAATTGCTTTTTGAGCTTGTGGGTGTGTTTTGAGTAGTTGCTGATAATGTTTAGATACTTCTGCCATTAAGGGAAAAAGATCGTGGTGTTGATGCTTTTGCTCGCCTGAGTAGGCCTCTCTCGGAACTTCTAACCCAAGTTGCGCGGCTAAATCTTCTATAGCTACTACAAACTCTTGACCTTCATATTCCATTAAAAACGTCAGTGCATTTCCACTTGCGCCACAACCAAAGCAGTAATAAAACTGTTTGTCAGGGTTAACTGAAAAAGAAGGCGTTTTTTCGTTATGAAATGGGCAGCAGGCACTATAATTGCGACCGGCTTTTTTGAGGCTAACTCTACGATCAATGAGTTCAACTAAATCTACACGACTCAGTAGTTCATTAATAAACGATTGTGGAATGCGTCCGGCCATGTCGTAATGTGCTAATGAGAGAGTTTTTCTATTCTGCCCAAAGGAAGCGGGAAAGTGAACTGTTTATCGGAATAAACAAAGTTAATTATTTAATTAGTAATAACTAAAAAATGAACAGCTCATTGAAAAATAAGCAATAAAACTCAACTTTAAGACGAAAGTTTCGCTTTTATCAGTCCGCTTATTTTCCCCATATCAGCTCGACCTTGCATTTGAGGTTTTAGTATTCCCATGACTTTTCCCATGTCTCTCATGGACTCTGCGCCACTGTCAGAAATAGCTTTATCAATTAAAGTAGCAATTTCACTTTCACTCAAAGCTTTAGGGAGGAATACTTGCAACGTTTCGATTTCTGCCTTTTCTACATCTGCTAATTCTTGACGGTTGGCAGCCTCAAACTGAGAAATAGAATCTCTACGTTGCTTAATCATTTTATCTAAAATGGCCAAAATTTCGGTATCTCCAACTTCGATTCGTTGGTCAACTTCAATTTGTTTTATTTGAGCAAGTAACATGCGTAAAGCACTTAGGCGCTCTTTTTCTTTAGCGCGCATGGCCTCTTTCATGCTGTCTTTTATTTGCGTAAGCAATTGCGACATACTATAGCCTATCTATATAAAACGTTGGTTTTTTTAAATAAAATTATAACTTAGTATAAACGCTTGCGTTTGAACTGTTCGCGCGAGTTCTTTTTTAAAGAACGTTTAACTGCGGCTGCTTTTTTACGCTTGCGAACAGAAGTTGGTTTTTCATAGTGTTCTCTACGACGTACTTCAGAAAGTATACCTGCTTTTTCACAAGCACGTTTGAAGCGACGTAATGCAATGTCGAAAGGTTCGTTTTCTTTCAGTTTAACTGCTGGCATTTAATTAATCCTAGCTTTAGCCAATCTTTTTGGCATTTCAATGAGTAAATACGGTTAAAATTTCGTCAAAAACAACGAGGGCGCAAATTCTACTGTTTTTTGTTAGTGAATGCAAAGCGAAACAGATATTTTTTGGAAGTATTTAAAATCTTCTGTATGATCTGTTGGTTCGAGTAGGGGTGTGTATAGATTTTTTGAATTTAAAAGGTTAAAAAAATCTATTTAGTAATGAATAACGTTGAGCTATTAATTTGAATTGTATACGTATATTAGGTATTGAAAGTTCTTGCGATGAAACGGGGATCGCCATTTACGATGAGCAATCTGGAATAATTGCACATAAGCTTTATTCTCAGGTTAAAGTTCATCAGGAGTATGGTGGTGTTGTTCCTGAGTTGGCATCAAGGGATCATGTGCGTAAGATTATTCCTCTCATCAGAGATACTTTAAAAGAGGCCCATTGTCGCACTGAAGATATTTCAGCAGTTGCATATACCCAAGGGCCTGGCTTGATAGGCGCTTTGTTAGTGGGGGCAACTGTCGCTAAGAGTATAGCCTTTGCTTGGAATAAACCGGCTTTAGGGATACATCATTTAGAAGGGCATTTGCTCGCACCTATGCTAGAAGAAAATAAGCCTGACTTCCCATTTTTAGCATTGCTGGTTTCTGGCGGTCATACGATGTTGGTGAGTGTATTCGGTTTGGGGAATTATCAAATAATTGGTGAATCGATTGATGATGCCGCAGGAGAGGCATTTGACAAAACCGCTAAAATAATGGGGTTGGATTACCCTGGAGGACCGCTTTTAGCAAAGTTGGCTGAACAAGGGGATGGTAGTGAAATGCGTTTCCCGCGCCCTATGACTGATAGACCGGGGTTGGATTTTAGCTTTAGTGGTTTAAAAACCTTCGCAGCTAATCGAGTGGCTGCTACCGATGGCTCACTGCAAGCCAATGCTAATATTGCCCAAGCATTCCAAGAGGCGGTGGTTGATACTTTAGCGATTAAATGTAAGCGAGCTTTAAAACAGACAGGACATAAGCGTTTAGTGGTTGCTGGCGGAGTAAGTGCTAACCTTAGTTTACGTGAGAAGCTCGCTAAATTGATGCAAGACTTAGGTGGAGAGGTTTTTTATCCTCGTCATGAATACTGCACTGACAATGGCGCTATGATTGCGTATGCAGGTTTTTGTCATTTTAAACAATCAAAAGATGATGGACATACTATTAAGGTTTTTCCTCGTTGGCCATTGGCTTCTAGTTCAGGGGAGTAAGATACGTCTTTATTAAGACGTATCAAATACTGGTAAATGATAATCTAGAGTTTTTCCAGTTGATAACCTTTTTTCTGGAGCTGTTTAACGATGCCTTGCTCTCCAACCAAATGTGCGGCACCAACTAAAACAAATTCAACTTCTTTGGTTTTGAAATAGTTCTCTATAATTGGCATCCAGTTGTTATTTCGATCAACTAATAGTGACTGGTACATTTTGGGGTAATCTTTCTTCATTAAATCATTTGCTAACTCGTCGAGCCCTTTTGCATTACCACTGCGCCATAGCTTTATCATTTGGCTAAATTGTTCATTAGTGTTTGTGAAATCTTGTAGCATATTGAGATAAAAAGCATCTTCATTGTTTAAACCCATTTGTGCTAGAAAGTTGAGTTGTTCCTCTGGGGTTTCTAAAAATAATGCTGATTTCTTATCTTTCTCTGCTCGCTTTGAGAAGTGGGCATCTATTCCTTCTTGGGTTGCTCCCATAATTTGTAGTTCGTAGGCTAAGAATACTGACATGAGCATGCCTGGCTTGGCTTTTCGGTAAAAGTCGAGAGAGACTCCGCGTTTTTTGGCATGTTGTTCTAGCTTTTGATAAGTCTCTTGAGTGACCACGGATGAAATCGTTCTTTCATCTTGGTAACTGAGTAGTTTTAGCATCATTTGCATCATTTTAGGACTGCGTAACTGTGATATATCGGTTTCAAAAGTGACAGCTTGAGAGGCCTGATAAGCTTGTTCAAACTCTTTAGGTAGTGGGTAGTCTTGTTGGCGCAAGAAATGAATAGTTCCGCCTAAATAAACCGTCGCCTCATCTTTAGTTGCCTTCCAGACAGAGGTTTCTGCAAAAGTATTTTGGGCTATGAACCCGGTTAATAGTAAAGCTAATAGTTTTTTCATTTTATAATCCTGACAAAGTGTATTTGACGATTATTGGCGTCTAAAAATAGATATCATGCCACTAATTATTTAGGAGGGAGGTTTTTACTGCCAATAATTGGCTCTTTTCCTTCAATAATATTGGCAATATTTTTTCTATGGCGTAAGACTACTATTGCAGACAAAAAAAGCAATGGAAGAAATAAATCATTGTTAAAGTAATAAGAAAATACGGCAATAATAATAGCCAGAGTAATTGAGGCAATTGATGAACGTTGAAAAGACCAAGCTGTTACTATCCAACTGAGAATTGCTAAAATGGCTAGTCGAGGAACGATCAGTAATAATATGGCAATTAAACTGGCGACACCTTTTCCTCCTTTAAACCCAAAATAAATTGGAAAACAATGCCCTAACAAAGCACTGACGCCAATCCAGCAAATCTGTGTTTTTGAGTAGCCTAACCACATAGCTAATGTAATAGGGGCTGCTGTTTTGATAATATCACCAAATAATGTTGCTAAAGCGGCTTTGGAGCCTCCAATTCTATGAACGTTGGTTGCCCCTGGGTTGTTTGAGCCTGAAAGTCGAGGATCGGGAAGGGTTAAAATTCGACATACAACTATTGCAGTTGAAATTGAACCACTTAAGTAAGCTAGTAAAAGTATGGCGGGGTAAATTATGTCCATTTACTCTGTTTAATCAGGCAAGCTTATGTTTCACGATTGTAAATCATTCGTTATCCAAATAGAATCGCCTTAACCGACAAAAAACTGAAAATAATAGAATTAATGGATATTGTATTTATAAGAGAACTTGAAGTGCGAACCGTGATCGGTGTGTTTGATTGGGAAAGAGAAATTAAACAAAAGCTGATTTTTAATATAGAGCTTGGAACCGATATTGCCAAAGCGGCAATGACTGACGAACTTGAGGATACCTTAGATTATAAAGCTATTTCTCATGCTGTATACGACATGGTGGAAAAAAGCCAATACCAACTAGTTGAAACTGTTGCAGAAAAAGTAGCAGAAATGATTTTGAAAGATTTTCCTGTAAAGTGGCTTTCTTTGACTTTAGACAAGCCTGGCGCCGTTAGTGTTGCTCAAAGTGTTGGGGTTAAAATAGAACGAGGACAACGAGATTGATCGTTTATTTGGGAATTGGTAGTAATATAGAGCCGCATATTAATGTGGCTCAGGCTAAAAAGCTTTTAAAAGATATTTATCAGCATGTTCGTTTTTCACGCACGTTTATTAGCCAGGCTGTAGGCTTTGATGGTGATGATTTTTTAAATTTGGTTGTAGAAATTGAAACCAATGAAACCCTGCCCGAATTAATTGATTCGTTAAAGCTATTAGAAGCTAAGCTTGGTCGAGTAAGAGGAGATAAAAAGTTTTCTTCGCGAAATATCGATATCGATATTCTACTTTATGGCACTCAGGTTTGTTGTGAACCTATTGTATTGCCTCGTGATGAAATTAGAGCTAATGCTTATGTTTTGTGGCCTTTGGCTGAACTTGCTCCTGACTTGGTAGAGCCTGGTGGTAATGTCACTTATGGAGAGCTTTGGCAACAGTTTGATAAAACGAGCCAGCAATTAAAACCGATATAGCCAGAGGTTAAATATAATCTCTCCGCCCGCCATCAACATTAATAATACTGCCTGTAGTGTAGTTTGCATCAAGCGCTAAATAGGTGATTGTTGCAGCAATATTTTCAGGTTTGCCTAATCGTTTTAATGACGTGTTATTAAGAATATCAACTTTTTGTTTTTCATTTGGTCCTGCTATTGATGTTGGAGAGGGTTGAAGCGATTTTGACAAAGCTTCTTTTTCTTCATTGAGTGAACCTTCGGAGTCTGGCCATAAGATGGCACCAGGGGAAACCCCATTGACTCTAATTTGTGGAGCAAAAATTTGTGCTAATTCTACTGTCATTGCCTTTAATGCTGATTTAGCCGCAACGTAAGCGGTATGATCTTTTAGACCTGTATCAGCATAGATATCAATTAAATTGGTAATTGAACCGTTTGTTTTTGTAAGATAAGGCGCTGCCAGTAAGCTCAGTTTTTTAGGAACAAAGTAATTAGTTAGCAAAAACTGCGATAGCTCTAATTCCGTTTCTTTTGTTTCAATGTTTTCTTCCGTATGATTTTTGAACAAAGGTGTTGGGTAAAATATTGAGGCATTGTTGATTAAGTGATCAAGTTGTCCAAAAGCGTTAAGAGTGGCATCTATTAGTTTAGTTAAAGCATCTGGCTGATTGAGATCGGATTGAATGAGCTGGCAAGCTCTAGGAGAAATACTTAATAGTTCTTGTTGTAATGATTTAGCGGCTTGAGTAGAGTGGTTATAGTGAAGCATAACATGACAGCCTCGCTGAACAAAAGCATGTGCCGTGGCGCGACCAAGACGTTTTGCTGAGCCAGTGATGAGAACTGTGGTTCGTTTCATGATGTAGTATTATCCTGATCTTGGGTCATGGTGAGTATTTGGTTAAAAAATTTAACTCGTTGAGTAACCATATAAGCAAGTTAAAAATAATACAGGGTTAGCTTACCTTAATGCAAAGTCAAAAAATAAGATTATCGTCTTCTGCTGCATCTATTCATGAGCAGTTAAAAGCAAAAATAATTAGATTGATTGAACAAAACTCAGGTGTCATTGCATTTTCTGAGTTTATGCAGATGGCGTTATATGAATCTGAATTAGGTTACTATCAAAATCAGCTTTGTAAATTTGGTCAACAAGGAGACTTTATTACTGCCCCTGAAATGGGGGATTTATTTGCCCGATGTATTGCCAACTCGATGGCTGACTGCCTTAATAATGAAGGCTTGAATAATGATATTTTTGAATTAGGTGCTGGTAGTGGGGCTTTAGCAGCAGGTTTGTTAAGCGAGCTAGAAATGATTAATGTTCTGCCAGATAAATATTACATTTTAGAATCTAGCGCAAGCCTGCAAAGTTTACAGCAACAAACTTTAGAGTCGAAAGTGCCTGAGTTAGCCGAAAGGGTGATTTGGCTTGATCGCTTACCTAACAATTTTCACGGTATTATTATTGCCAATGAAGTGGCTGATGCATTGCCTTGTGAGGTGATTCAAATGAACGGCGGCAAGTGGCAGTATTTAGGCGTTGCATATAATGGCGAACAGTTTATTTGGCAGCCGATAACTGAGGTGAAAAAATTAGATTTACCCAAGCCGCTATATCAAACAGAGTGTTACACGGATGGCTATACGACAGAGTTAAGGCCGTTGCTTACTGGATGGATCAATGGTTTAGCGAGTAGTCTAAATACTGGCTCAATTTTGTTGTTTGATTACGGATATCCACAGGCAGAGCTTTATCATCCTCAAAGAGTTGAAGGTAGTTTGCGGGCATTTTCTCGGCATCAGGCACACAGCCAGGTTTTGGAGTTGGTTGGTTTAGAAGATATTACTTCGCATGTTGATTTTACACAGGTGGCTATGAGTGGGGTTAGTGCTGGCCTGCAAGTTGATGGATTCACCACTCAAATGGGGTATTTGCTAGAAAATGGTATTCTCGAAATGAGTGGCTCTGCCTTAGAGCAAAACTTAGAAAAACATTACCTTTATAGTCAACAAGTGCAAAAGCTGACTTCTCCAGGACAAATGGGAGAAGTGGTTAAAGTCATTAAAATGAACAAAAATACAGCGGTTTCTCCAAAAGGATTTCATTTGCAAGATCATTTGTGTCGATTGTAAATAGACTTTTCTACTCACTCGATTACAATAGCCTGCTCAATTGAGCGGCATTTGACTTTTTAACCATGAATAAACTTTTGCTACAAGTGTTCTGTGGATTTGTATTGATTTTGGCAAGTCCTTGGGCGTTAGCTGCGGAGCAGTTAGCGTGGAAAACCTACCTTTTTGCCGTTATGGCTATAGCCTTGGTTTTTGCTTCATTTTTAAGCTTTCGAAATAAAAAAGCGGAAACTATGATGGCTAAATTATTACTCGCTGGTCTTTATTTTTGGGTATTTACATTTGCTCAATTGATAGTGTTGGCGTTTCTTTATTATATTAATAAATAACAGGAAAATGATTTAAGATGGATTGGTTGCAAGCAGTTTTATTAGCTATTTTACAAGGGCTTACCGAGTTTTTACCCATATCAAGCTCTGCTCATCTGATTTTACCTTCGCAGATCCTTTGTTGGGCCGAGCAAGGTTTGGCTTTTGATGTGGCGGTGCATGTAGGCTCTTTAATTGCGGTACTAATTTACTTTCGTAAAGAAGTTGTTGATATGGTTGTTGCTTGGTTTGCCTGGGTGTTTAAAGGGGAAAAATCGGCTGACGGTCGTTTAGCATGGGCTGTTATTTGGGGAACCATTCCTGTTGGTTTAGTGGGGATTGTTTTTAGCCATTTTAAAATTGTTGATAATTATCTCAGAACAACCGAAGTGATAGCCGCAACAACAATTATTTTTGCTTTGGTACTTTGGTGGGCTGACAATCAAGCAAAACAAGCCAGAGACGAGCATAGCTTAAAGGTTAAAGATATCCTGTTTATCGGCTGTGCGCAGGCGCTTGCCCTGATACCTGGTACTTCTCGTTCAGGCATTACAATGACAGCTGCTTTAATGATGGGGTTGACCAGAACCGCAGCTGCACGTTTTTCTTTTCTATTATCGATCCCTGCAATTATTCTGCCCGGAGGGCTTAAATCTTATGAGCTAGCATCGGGGGATACAGCTGTCGATTGGGGGCTTATTGCACTAGGTGCTGGTGTTTCGGCAATTGCGGCACTGACTTGTATACATTACTTCTTAATTTTATTAGATAAGATTGGTTTTAAGCCGTTTATTTACTATCGCTTATTGCTTGGGGTAGCGTTGATTGTAATGATATTGATGGGCTCTTCTTGTATTGAAGTTGGTATGAGTTGAAATTATTGACAGATTTAAATAAGACGGAAAGACTAACAAAAATGTGTAGGTAGGTTGATTATAGATATCAGCCTTGTTTAACTTTGAACTAGAGTAACTATTGTGTATTGTTGCTGATGTTATTTATAGTTATTGCTTAGGTATTTCGTCTTATAAAAAACTCATACTATCTAAAACTCAAGCGCAAAATATATTTTTCTCTATGATGTTTTTATTAGAAAATATATTGGTGAATATAATAATGAAGAAAAGTTTTTTTACTCATTATAAGTGGTTGCTTGGTATGCTTTGTCTTACTATAACATTGATGAGTTCTGCCAGTGATTACCCTTTAGTAACAATCACCAATACTCACTCAATTGCTATTGAATCAAGTATCAATCAACAAAAATACAACTTACATATCGCCCTTCCTAATCACTATGGTGAATCTGATAAAACATATCCTACGTTATACTTGCTGGATGCAAACAACGACTTTCCATTACTAGTGAGTATGGCAAGACGTTTATATAACGAAAATAATTTAGAGCCTATGATTATTGTGGGGCTGAGTTATCCAGAAAAGCCATGGTATTACCGAATAGCTGATTACACACCATCGGTAATGAAACGCAACGCTCATTCGGGAAAAGCAGATGCATTTATTGCAGCGATAGAAAAAGAAATCATTCCATTAATCGATAAAAATTATCAAACTAATGTTGCATCTCGCACTATTGCAGGACACTCTCTAGGCGGCTTGCTTTCGTCTTATTTGCTAATAAATAATTCGTCCCTGTTCCACCAATATATTATTTCAAGTCCTTCAATGTGGTGGGATAATTTTAAAGTGTTTTCGTTCGCTCAACAAAACTATATTAAAGAGACTAAAGTATTTATTTCTGTAGGTGCTCTTGAAGGAGAGCATATGAAGACTTCAGCTGACAAACTCGCCACTTTTATCACTAAAAAACAATTAAATACAAAACTTAAGAGGAGAATTATTGATAATCAAGATCATGGGAATGTAAAGTTTAGGGCTTATGCAGAAGCCTTGCAATGGTTGTTTGTCGCTAAAAAATAAATAAAATATTCTCGAATTTTGTCAAGGATGGTGATTTGTAAATAAATTAATTCTTATTCATCTAACTTTTTTAGTTCCTGTTCAATACTTGAATGTAAGTTTTTAATTTTCAGAAAAAACTGGATTGCCACTTCTTATAAATATTTTAAAGTCAATAAATAATAAAACATCAAATAAAAGTTGTACCAAAATGGTGTGTTTTAAATAGTGGTTGTCCAATTTTATTGTTTGTGTGTTTTTCAACGTATGGCTATGAGTTTTCAATAGTTTCAGCATACAGCTTAAGTTTGCAATTTTGACACTCTTTGGGGTTTATCCACCGATTAGTGTTCAATGTTAAGAATTTCACGAACCTATCCTTGCATCTTGGACACTTTAATCGGAAGTACCAGATAACGGATACTAGAAATGCTACAGGAATTAAATTTGCAATATAAATTATCGGATGCATAAAATCTATAAGCCATACAGAAAGCATCATGACAATTCCAACGATCGCAATTATATTAGGGAGCTTTTTCGCGCTCCGAATAATTTTCAATCCTGTTTCATAATCGATGGAATCGTTCATTGCCAGTCTTCTAGCAGATAATAGCTTATTACTTTCAGTAAATCACAATAATACAAAAAAACGATTTATTAGAAAAACGCTTTGTCAATTAAGTCAAAAGAATAAAAGTGACTGTCCACTATCATCTATCATCCTGTCCACTATCATTTTGATCTTTTAAGTAGATGTTGATAGGACGCTTCTAAAATCTAGCCCCGTTAAACCATATTTATTACAAGTATCCATAAGAAGCTTACCTTTAAACATAGCGCTTGTACTTTTGTAAGGTGTAATGAATATACGATTATCAGGAATTTTATTTTCATCAAACACCGCTGTTTTTATCGACCCCATTTCACCATTACTTCTAATTCGAAACTCACAATGCTTAAGATCAAGCGCATCATCAACAACATTTAAAACATTAAGCAAATAATACCTCTCATTATCACCTTTAACATTTATAGGCAAAAACTCTGCATCATTCTTAAACACAGATTCAAGTACAGTCTTTGCTTTTTCATTAAGTGCAATATTAACGCCCACACCAATAATCAGTATAAAATCATTTTTTGTAAACTCACCAGTCGAACGTTCACTCTTTAAGTTCCATTCCAATTCAAATGATTTCCAATCAATTTGCTTTTGTCCAACAGCAAAATCAGAAACATCATTACTTTCAATCTCATGGCCGAAAACTAATGATAAAGCTGTTTCCTTAGTGTCTGGTATTATTCTATGTATTGTCATTATTTAAATCTAACCTATATTATATTGGAAATACACCATTCGTTAAATCACTTGCTACCTCACCTAGTACATCAATAATATCTTGTTTTGTTGCATTAGGCACTGCACTTACCTCTTTGAGTAGATCTGTTAAATTCAGATAGTACTCATTGGTATGTATTTTCTTATGTGATGGTGCTTTAGGCATATTAGGGTGAGGTACAAATTTACTGCTCGACGGTAATCGAACACCATTGTCGGCACAATCAATAACCTCCTTAATCAATATCGAATATAAATTCTTGGATTCAAACGATAAACTAAATAGATTAATACTATGAAAACATTATCTTGATCATTATATAATAATAATAAACCAATACTGAACTAACTCTAACTATTTGAAACTGTTATGATAAATTAATATGTTGGGTTGTTTGTTTAATTGTATATTTCTATCCTAACCTCATCCTTACATATCGCTGACTTGCACCGTTTTTATATAGGTTTATAATTTTCAGAAATTTCTGAAAATTCAATAGGTAGGTGTGATGGAACTTCCTTCAGAGTTAGAAACCTTTGTTGTACATTTTGGCGAAATGGGCAGTCGCTGGGGATTTAATCGCACAGTCGGTCAAATGTTTGCTGTGATTGTTTTTAATGAAACTCCGCTCAATGCAGATCAGATTGCTCAAATGCTAAGTATTTCCAGAGGAAATGTCAGCATGGGAATTAAAGAGCTTCAATCGTGGCAACTGATTAGAGTGCATCATCAACCTGGAGATAGAAAAGACTATTTTAAGCCTGCGGGTACAATCTGGGAGCTGGCATTACAGGTGTTATCTGAAAGACGAAAACGCGAAGTTGAACCAACACTTTCTCTTTTGCGTGGCCAGCTTATGAATGAGCAGCAAACGGAACATCCTTTTGCCACGCAAAAAGTCAGAGAAATACATGACCTGCTAGAGCTGTTTAATACTTGGTTTGATGACATTCATAAAATGAATTCTGATAGCTTAAAAACTTTATTAAAGTTGGGGGCTGGGGTCGGTAAGGTGCTGGAGCTAAAAGATAAAATTAGTTTTAAAAATTAACTCACTGAACTGTTTGCACAGTTTATTACAAGAGCTTTCATTCAGTAACTTTATACTGGAGTAGTCAAATGCTAGAAACACTTCTTTTATCACGAATACAATTCGCTCTAAATATCAGTTTTCATATTTTGTTTCCAACCATAACTATCGCGTTAGCTTGGTTTTTATTTTACTTTAAAGTGAGGCACGATATTTCTGGTCACCCAGTATGGATGAGAAATTATCGCTTTTGGGTCAAAATTTTTGCACTTACGTTTGCTATAGGTGTGGTTAGCGGCATAACTATGTCATTTCAGTTTGGCACTAACTGGCCAGGGTTTATGGAGAAAGCCGGTAACATTGCAGGTCCATTATTAGGTTATGAAGTGTTGACTGCTTTTTTTATGGAGGCAACTTTTTTAGGGGCGATGTTATTTGGCATGAAACGTTTACCTAATTGGGTGCATACCTTATCGACTTTGCTTGTCGCTGTTGGTACTTCTATGTCGGCGTTTTGGATATTAGCGCTTAACTCATGGATGCAAACACCGCAAGGTCATATTATCATTGATGGCGTTGCACACCCTGATGATTGGTTTGCTATTATTTTTAACCCCTCGTTTCCTTATCGTTTAATGCATACGCTATTGGCTTCTGGCTTAACGGCTTCTTTTTTAGTCGCTGGAATATCGGCCTATCGAATGTTAAGAAATGATAATAAAGCTGCGCCGCAAGTGGCTCTAAAAAGTGCTATTTATACCGCAGCTATTTTAATTCCATTACAAATTTTTATTGGTGATTTACATGGGCTTAATACATTTAAACACCAACCACAAAAAGTTGCTGCAATGGAAGGTATATGGGAAACCAAAAAAGGTGCTCCTTTATTATTATTTGCTATTCCCGATGAGGAGCAACGTACTAATCTCTTTGAAGTGGCATTGCCTAATATAGCTAGTTTGATATTAACACACGAGTGGGAAGGTGAAGTGAAAGGGCTGAATGAATTTCGTGGAGAGCACCCACCAGTGAAACCGGTATTTTATGGATTTAGAATAATGATTGGCATTGGCTTGCTTATGTTTCTGATCAGTTGGTTGGTTAGTTTTAAATTATTTAGAGGTAAACGGCTTTCTCAATATTTACTTAAAACACTAGTAATCATGACCTTTTCAGGTTGGGTGGCAACATTAGCTGGCTGGTATGTTACTGAAATAGGCCGTCAGCCTTATTTGGTTTCTGGATTTTTACCTGTCGCTGATGCCGTGACTGATCTGCCGCCTGAAAATATCGTTTTATCATTAACTTTATATACGCTGCTTTATGTCGGTTTATTAATTGCTTATTTACATACTATTTTTTATATGGCGCGTCAGTCTGTTGCAGTTGAGGAATATGAAGTTTTAGATAGAACGGTAAATAAAGTAGTGAACAATGTCGCTTAAAAAAACAACCTTAGCGATAGATAACTAATTTTCAGGAGTTGTGAATATGAGTTTCGAACAATTATTACCTTATTTATTTTTAATGCTAATGGCAGTTTCTGTTTTTATCTATGCGACATTAGATGGTTTTGATTTGGGGGTGGGAGTGCTTCTTCCTCAAGATAACCTTGCTTATCGTAATCAAATGATTGCATCAATTGGGCCTTTTTGGGATGCGAATGAAACTTGGTTAGTCTTAGCTGTTGGTATTTTACTGATTGCTTTTCCTAAAGCGCATAACATTGTTCTAAGAGAGCTTTATATACCGACTTTATTTTTACTTATTGGGCTCATTTTGCGTGGAGTAGCGTTTGATTTTAGGGCTAAAGCAATTACTGAATATCAAACAGTCTGGGATCACTTGTTTAAAGCTGGTTCGATTATGGCTTCGGCATCACAAGGTTTTATGTTAGGTATGTATGTTATGGGCTTTGAATATGATTGGGCCACACTGTCGTTTGCTTGTTTGAGCGCTGTCTGTGTTACCTTTGCTTATGCGTATATTGGTGGTGCATGGTTAGTTTTAAAAACTGAAGGAGAGCTGCAACGCTATGCAGCCAAGAAAACTCGCCAAGCAGGTTGGGTGACAGCCATTGGAATTTTTGCCATTTGTATCACTAACCCACTGATAAATCCTGAAGTGGCTGTTCGTTGGTTTAGTATGCCTGAAGCGATATTATTAATGACAATCCCGCTTGCTAGTTTAGCCTTAATGTTTATAACTGATTATTACCTCAAGCAGGTTCCTTTAAATGATGATAAGGCTTGTTGGCTTCCTTTTGCATCAGTTGCTTGTTTATTTTTACTTTGTTTAATTGGTTTAGCTTATAGTTTTTATCCTTATATAATTCCATATAAGTTGTTAGCGGTAGAGGCTGCTAGTTCTCCTAAGTCTCTCGCGTTTATCTTTTATGGGGTAGTAATTGTATTGCCGATAATTTTAGCTTATACCTTATTTTCTTATCGTGTTTTTAAAGGTAAAACCACAGAATTAAAATATTATTAGCTGCTAGTTTATCTTGTTTTAAATATTGAACTATTAAAGAGAGTTAATCTATTTGATGTAATATTTTGTTGGTCATTTAAAAGCCACATTTGTATTGATTTTTGTCGCTTTTCTATCCGTTTATTCCATAATTATCCGTTTTAATTTAAAGACTAGTCAATATTGGATTAATCATAGTGAAAATAAAAAAACTAAGCGTTGTATTTTTAATACCCGTATTAATATTATTAACGGCTACTGGTTTGGGGGCGTCACAATATGAGGAAGATGATTTAACTCAAGGTATTTTAAATTTAAAAAGTCAAAGTGGAGTAGAGAACCAAGCGCTTGCGTTAGAAACAAAAGTCACAATGAATATTGCGGGGCTCACAGCGCGAGTGGAGCTAACTCAGGTATTTGTGAATAATTCTAATGATTGGGTTGAGGGGATGTACTTATTCCCATTACCAGAAAATTCTGCTGTTGATCATTTAAAAGTTAAAGTTGGTCAGCGTACTATCATTGGAGAAATTAAAGAAAAACAAGAAGCAAAAAAAATTTATCAGCAAGCAAAAATATCAGGTAAAAAAGCTTCTTTGGTTGAGCAGTTCCGTCCTAATGTGTTTTCTAATTCAGTTGCCAATATTGCACCAGGAGAAGTGGTTGAGGTTACTATTGAATATCAGCAAGACTTAATTTATCAAAAAGAGGCTGGTTTAAGCATCCGTTTTCCAATGACTATGACTCAGCGATACTCTCCTAGTAGTGTATTAGTTGAAAACTATTATGACTTTGAGCATGGAATACAGACCGCACCTACTTTAAAAACATTGATTGATTTGCCTCAGGAGGAACAGAACCAGTCGAAAAATGCTGTTTCAATCCATATTAATTTACATAGTGGGGTACCTGTTGAGTCAATAACAAGTCCCAGTCATGATATTGATTATTCTCAGGTTTCAGAGTCGATGTATCAGATTGATTTGAGAAATAATAAGTATAAAGCGGATAGGGATTTTATTTTGAGTTGGAAACCACTGCAAGGGCAAGAGCCAAGAGCGGCCTTATTTAGTGAAAAAATAGGTCATGAAAGTTTTATTAGTTTGATGGTTATGCCTCCAAGCTCAGCGGTTACGAATATTAATTTACAACGTGAGTTAATCTTTGTTTTGGATACGTCAGGATCTATGTCTGGAGAGTCAATTCAACAGGCTAAAGAGGCGCTGATTTTTGGCCTAAGCACATTAACTGTTGGCGATAAATTTAATATCATTGAATTTAATAGTGTTACTTCCCAACTCTATCAGCAAGCTCAACCTTTTGATAAGAACTCTCATCAAGAAGCCATTGATTTTGTAAAGCAGTTAAGTGCCAATGGGGGGACTGAAATGTTAGCCGCTTTAAAGGCATCTCTTAATGGTGAACATGATAAAAATCGGGTTCGGCAGGTAATATTCTTAACTGATGGTGCAATCAATAATGAAGCTGAACTGTTTAATGAAATAGAAAAAAGCTTAGGTGATTCTCGTTTATTTACTGTTGGAATTGGTTCTGCTCCGAATGAATTTTTCATGAAGCGTGCGGCTTTATTTGGACGAGGTACCTTTACTTTTATCGCTAATATTAGTCAGTCAAAAAGAAAAATGAAAAAATTATTTAACCAAATTAGTCGTCCTGTATTATCGCATATTAATATTACATGGCCTAAAAATATTGACATAGAAATGTATCCACAAAAAATCCCTGATCTGCTTGCTGATGAACCATTATGGATAAAATCAAAAGTTAGTGAGCTTTATGGCGATATTGAAATTGTTGGTCGGTTGTCAAATAGTGAATGGCGTACTCGAATACCGCTCAGTATGGCAAAGGATATTGATCGCAATCAAGCTCGTATCAGTCGGTTATGGGCGAGAGAGAAAGTGACATCAATTATGAATAAAAATCGCCATAGAAAACTTAATGCTAAAGATAAGGCTGATGTCATTGAAGTGGCTTTAAAACATCATTTGATAACTCAATTTACTAGCTTGGTTGCGACTGAAAAAAAGTCATCCAGAAATCATGAAACGTTTAAAACACACAAAGTCAGACAAGTTAAACCTAAAGGTAATCGTGTTCTACATTACCCAAAAACAGCATTAAATTTATGGTTTAACCCGGCATTATCATTTTTTATTTTGCTAATAGGCTTGTTTTATTTATTTTCTTCAAAAAGATTAATAGAAAAATAATATGCAAAAAACATTCAAAGTGACAGCGTTTATATTAATTTTTACTGGCTTGTTGGGGGTTGCTGAAAAAGGATATTATCAAGTCAAAGCAGAAGTTGCACAAACGCTGTTAGAAAAGGCTTGGCAAAATTCAAAAAGAGAAACCTCTCAAAACTTTAAGCCTTGGCCTTGGGCTGATGTTTGGCCGATTTTAAAGCTTTCATTGTTAAAAAGTACTCAACAAAAAAGTAACAATGTGTCTGCATCATTTATTGTGCTATCAGACACTAGCGGAGAGAGTTTAGCTTTTGGACCCGGCTTATTAACGGCAAATATATTACCTGGAGATTTTGGTAATAGTTTGATTGCTGCACATAGAGATACTCATTTTTCTCATCTAGCAGATGTTAATATTAATGATTTGATTAAGATTGAGCTGAAAGACGGAAGTCTATTGTACTTTAAGGTTGATGAACTACTCATTGTTGATAGCAATGTGACAAAACCAATAGTTGATTTAGATGAAAAACGCATAACGCTTGTGACTTGTTATCCATTTGATGTAAACGTAACAAATACACCACTTAGGTTATTGGTATCAGGGATAAAAATAACTTTAAATGATTAAGTTTGATAAAAACTGTTATGTATCAAAAAAGAAAATAAAGTATGATTTAATCTCTAACTTAATTGGGATGCGCTAAATCAAAAAAGGAGATCTTAATGTATGAAATTTTAGAGAAAATAGTTTCTGTTAATGATTTTATGAGATTAAGAGAGGCAACAGGTTTAACACCGAGAAGTAGAGCTGGGGCTGAAGTTGGTTTACCTAATAGTTTGTATGGTGTTCATATTAAAATCGATTCGCAAACCATCGCGATGGGAAGAGTGGTTGGTGATGGTGGTTTGAACTTTGAAATCGTTGATGTTGCGGTGGAACCCAAATATCAAGGGCAAGGTATTGGCCGTATTGTTATGGAACATATCATGGCTTATTTGGAACAAACAGCTCCAAAAGATTCTTATATTACTTTAATGGCAGATGTTCCAGAGCTTTATCAAAAATTTGGTTTTAAATACACAAGTCCTGAATGTGAAGGAATGTATATCAATCGCTAATTTTTAGCGTTTTATACTGTTTAAGCAATGTTTTTTTAGTTTTGTATCTATTTATATAGATTTATATCGTTTTTATTATGAGACGGTGAGTCGTTTTTTTGTTCTAGTTGATTAATAAGGGTAGCTTTCAGCTACCCTTATTATATTATTACTGTTCACCAGAACTTAAATTTTCAACCGATGGTTCCTCCACTTTTTTTTCTGCTTCTGCTGTTGCTTCGTCTTTTAATATTAAGCTGTTGTAATTAACATCAGAAAATTTATTGTAAATGTTTGAGTTAATACTAAATAGTGCTTCTATATCACTTCGTTTTACATAATAGTTATCTTCATCTTTGAAAAAGTGATAACGCCATTGATTACTGGTATCAGATATATCAAGTGTGACACTTGGAGTGTCTAGCTGTTTATCAACTTTTTTTAATATGTTCAATTGACTAATCGCTTGTGCTAGTTGTTTCGCTTTTTCTGGATCGGGTTTATTTTCATTATTCTGACTCTCTGTGGTTTTAATGAGAGACCAATTATCAGCATTTTGCGATAGTTCAAAATCAGAACCTTTTATTTTTATTGGTTTGCTTTGAAGTAGTGTTTTATCTAACCAGTCGTCTGACGCTAAAGGAATATCAAAGCTGTTAAGTTTTATACTATAGACTTCGTCTTTACCTGGAACTCTGGCGTGAACTTTTCTAAAGCCGGGAGATGTACCTATATATAGCTCTGAAACTAACTGGTCATTTTTATATAATGCCAAATGACGTTGAAATTTATCTTCAGCTACTTCAAACCTTTCATGACTTGTATTAGTTGTGGCAATTGGCCAGTTAGTTTTAAGCGTGGCAAGTTTTTCTATTAGCTCTTTGACTTTTACTTCATTGGCTGGTAGCTGATTATATTCAGGTAATTGCCAACGTTCATTCTCTGAATGAATAGCCACTAATTTGTTTTCTCCCTTTATTACTACTTTATTAATATCTGATTGTGTTATTTTTAACAAGGGCTCTTGTGGATATTGTTGGGTATTTTGTTGGTTTATAAAGAATAAACCAACAATTAATATTAATTGCACCGCCAAGAGAATACTTAACTTTGATTTTAGTTTGTTCACCTTTAGTACCTCCTTTAGTTTGATAATAATTGGCTATAAGTTAACTGACGCGATTTTTTGCGTTGCTTTTGAATCAATGCAATAAGTGCCAAGGCAAGCAAAGCTAAGAAATAGTTGAAATATTCCCAAAATATTTGTTCGTCTTTTTCCATTGGTGGCAGTGTACGGTTAAAGTGTCCACGGGAACGAATGCTTAATAGTCCTGAATCTTCAAGAGACCAATCAATGCTATTGGCGATGAGTTGTAATGTGGATAGGTATTCATTACCTGCCGCAGAACTTGTCATTTGAATAACTTGATCTCTTAAAAAATCATTGGAACTAAATAGAATAATTCGAGCAGACTCAGCTGAACGCTCAATAACACTAGAAATAACCGGAGTGTTTTCTGTTTTTGCATTGGCTGTTTTATCTGGTGTTGCTTCTTCTGCTTTTTCTATTGTTTCACTTTTCTGTAATAATGGAGAATCTTTACCAGCAAAATAAGAGTCGAAGCGACCTTGGCTTATGACTCCTAATAGGTGAGGCTTTGTTTCACCTTGAGGTGGGAAACCACTAATACCATTGTCATTCATGCGGGGCATAATGTCGGTTGATTTTGATAGCCACGAACCTTGCGAACTTTTTAGTAATTCGGTTAGTTTTCTATTTTTATTTTTCTCTTGATTAATTTTTATTGGAGATGCCCAAGAAACCGTTGCTTGAGGAATGTCGGATGTAATTGGGTTATCTTTATTGAGAGCTTCGCCTCTTACATCAATAAAATAAGGGTAGTCTAACATACGCATTTCTTGGAGTTGAAAGCCGCCAACGTTTCTTGTTACAGGAACAGGAAATGCAGCGTTTTGACTGTCCATGACTAATTGTTTGTCAATCTCAATACCATGATGAGTAAGCCACTCATTCAGTCCACTCTCATGGGGCATCATATTTAATCGGCCTCCGGTAAAGCTCGCACTAAATGGTGAAGTGGCTGCTAAAACGGTACCTCCCTGCATGAGAAACTGATCAATGGCAAAAAGTTGCTTTTGATTAATGGCTTTGGGTGACATTAGAACAAGAAAATCAACATCTCCTGATACCTGGCCATCACTTAAATCTTCTCGTTTTATATTCAGATCGCTGCCAATGAATTTCTCTAACATGTTAAATTGTGGTCCTTGTAATCCATATCTTGCCATTTGTGGATCTTGAACAGGAACAACGAGACCTACGGTTTTTGTAAAGCCGCTAGCAAAACGTTTGATTCCTGACTCGATATTTCTTTGAAAACTGTTTTTAGTTATATCATCAAGTGGGATTTGAACAACTTGTTCTCCTTGTGCTAGTGTCAGGTAAAAGTAAAAATGGTCGTTACTTAATAAACTTGTTGGCATAGGACGAAAGCCATAGTCTTGTGCAATTTGTTGACCCACTTTTCCACCATTAGAGTCAGGATCAATAATATTAACATTTAATCGACCATTGGCTTTATTTTTTAGTTCAGTGGTCACTGAAGTGACCACCTTTTTGAATTCTACTAACTGTTCGGGCAGCATTGATTCTGCTGAAACATAAGCATTAAAAACTAATTCTCCTTGAACGGTATCAAATAAATTACCACCTGATTGGTAGCTATTAAGAACTTTTTTAATTGAACGAGTTAAATCATGCTCGGGATTGCGAAGTTTAACATCTAAGTTATTGGTATTTCCTGATTTTACTTCAATCAGATCTCTAAAACCTAACACTTGGTGTTCGTCGCCATATTGAATGAGCACATTAAAGTAAGAACTCACAATTGCGGATTGATATCGATCGGCCACTTGGAAAGGCATTGGCTTTATTGCATATTTTTGATTCGCTTCTTCTTCAAGTTCGGGATTGGTGACAGGATCAATAATTTCTACTTTGACTTTACCTCTACCTGCGACTTCATACTCTTCGATTAAGTCTTGAAGCTGTGGAACTAATGGCGCGAGAAGCGGGTGGGTTTTGCTACTAAAATAACCTCGAATTAACAGAGGTTCTTGTAATTGATTTAGGTAGTTGGTTGTTGCATCTGAAATAGAATATTGATTTCCTTCTGTGGCATCGACTCTGAGTGTATTGATTTGTCCTAGCCACAAATTAGCACCAAATGCATTCAGCAATAACAATAATGTGACAAAACGCCAAGAGTTATGGTGTTGAGTTGTATTTTGAGTTGCCCATCTTTCTTTTTCTAATACAAATGCATTGAGTGATAAAAATACAATAATTATGCTGAGATAGTAGTAGAGATCGCGCAAATCAATAACGCCGCGAGTGATAGACTCAAATCGAGCTCCAGTACCTAAAAGCCTTAGCCATTCTCCCGCCAGGTTACCAAAAAATCCGGTAATAGTCGCAGTGCCAATTAAATAAAACACGCCCGATAATGCAACCGCACTAATTAAACTGACTATCTGATTATCACTACGAGCAGATACGTACAAACCTATACTCAAATAAGCCGCACCTAGTAAAAATGTCGCTAAATAACCGGCTAACACTGGCCCCCAATCTAACTCACCAATAAGAGAAACGGTTATGGGCAGTGGTAAGGTAATGATTAAAGCGATAGCTAATAGTATTAAACAACCAACAAATTTGCCGACAACAAAATACCACAAAGGAACTGGTTGAGTCAGTACATGTTCTAAGGTTCCGGTTCTTCTTTCCTCACTCCACAAGCGCATGGTTAGTGTACTGGCAAGAAAAATGAGTAAAACAGGCATCCACTCAAATAGTGGGCGTACATCAGCAATATTGCGAGCAAAAAATGCTTCACCCCAGAAGAAGGTAAACAAGGTGACTGCCGCAAAAGTAGCTAAAAATAAATAAGCAATGGGTGAGGCAAAAAATAATGAAACTTCTTTGCTCGATATACGACGAATCATTGCTAATGGTTGGTTATTAGGCTGCATTTTTTACCTCCTTCGTATTGATTGGGTTTTGGTTAACTTGTCGAAATAATGTTTCTAAATCAATTTGCTCTTGATGAATAGAATAAAGCTCGGCATTACTTTGAATGACCTGTTTGACAATTGTACTACTCAGTATTAATGCATTGCTTGTTTGGGTAAGTTGAATTCGATAATTGAAAACATGATTAAGATCAGTTGGTAGCTCTTCTATACTTTCAATACCTGAAATGCTGAGTAAAAGTTTTTTCATTTCTGGTAGGGCTAATGAGGTTGATGATATCAGGCTATTCGTTTGTCGTAGTTCGTCTAGCTTTGCATCTTTGGCTATTTGTCCATTGCGGATAATAATCGCTCTGTCACATATTGCATCGACTTCTTGCATGATATGAGTTGAAAGAATGACTGTGGCATCTTTGGCTATTTCTTTTATGAGCTGTCGCATGTGTTCTGTTTGAGTCGGATCAAGTCCATTAGTTGGCTCATCTAAAATTAATAACTTAGGTTGACCTAAAATTGCTTGAGCAACTCCTACTCGCTGTTTATAGCCTCTTGACAGTGTGGCAATGGGGGCAAGTAATTTAATTTCTAATTCTGTTGCTTTAATCGCACGTTTTAATTCGCTGGTTTTTGCTGTGCCACTAAGTCCTTTAAGGTCCGCTGCATAATCAAGGTAATCTGCGACCGTCATTTCAGGATAAACAGGTAAGTTTTCTGGTAAATAACCAAGTTGTTGTTGAATTTTTTTTGGGGCGTCAGCAATATCTATATTGTTAATTTTAATGTTGCCATTACTGGGTTCTAAGTAACCACTGAGCATTTTCATAATAGTTGTCTTACCAGCACCATTATGGCCTAACAAACCAACAATTTCCCCTTTACCAATATTAAAACTAACACCATCAACTGCTTTAAATTCACCATACAGCCGTGTTAATTGATTGACTTCAAGCATCGATATCCTCCTCTTACCATTTATCTATTTTCTAAATATTTATTTTGCCGAGTTGATTAATTGTTTAGATTACAGTGAAAAGAGGGAAAAGTTGCTACTGAATTAGTTATGCTTATGTTGCTTTTCAACTAATTCCTCAATAATCAGTTGTAATCGAAGGGTAAATCTTTGGGGCGTATATATAAAATTTCAAGGTGTTATTTGTAAAGTGAAAAATGCAAATTAGTTGATGTATTTCAAGTTTTTGCTAGCAAAGGCTAAAATTAATACTACTTATAAAAATAGTTGTTTGCATGGTGTTTTTGATGTGAGGTAAGGTTAATTATCTGAATACGTTTTATGAATATTGCTGAATATAGCAGATTTTTTATCGCTATAATTTATAGTTAATATCAATTTGTCGATGAATATAGCTAAATCACTATCAATTGTCACAATAAAAGCCGTTATTTTTGCCGCTCTTTTCGTTGTCTGACTTGTCCATAGAGCGGGCTATGCACTGCGCTAGACGCCTTAATAGTGACAAAAATCCCTGACTTTTCTCTATGCCAATTGATAGTGATTTAGCTATATGTCAACTGGGTCATAATGAAACACTTTCATTATGACAACCCCATATTATTCAATAATGCTGTAGCCGTTAGTCGGTAACAATGGCAGTTAAATCAATTTATTACCTATAATTTGATAATCAAATTACACTATATAGATAGTACGCTAATTTTCAGGGTTTATGAAAAGTTCACATTACTTTAAATATATATTATCTCTAGCAATTTTATTTCTGATGAAAGGACTATTAGCCGCGCCTGATGACATTCTTTTTACTGATGATTTTGAAAGTGGTCTCGGTCAATGGACGGTCAATGCTGGTGCTGGTGATGCTAGTATTGGTAATGAAACTTTTAACTCAGGTAGCTCATCATTACGGACTCGTTGGGGAGCGGTTAGTATTAATACAAACACGATTGCAGCTAATGTTCCTCTCGCAGAATTGTCGGTATGGATTAGGCGGGGGGCTGATAGTTTCAGTGAAAACCCTGAATCGGGTGAAGATTTAGTTGTGGAGTATCGAAATACTGCTAATAACTGGGTTGTTTTAGAAAGCTTTTCTGGTGGAGGAGCCGCAGGGCAAATTTATACTAGAACTTATCAGTTAACGGGAAATGCATTACATAACAATTTGCAAATTCGTTTTCGACAGACTGGGGGTAGCGGTGGAGCTCCTGAAAATGGTGGTATTGGTTGGGACTATTGGCACATTGATGATGTTGTTGTGACTGAAAGAGATCCTAATTTTATTCCTGGATTAATTGGAGAATGGCGCTTTGAGGAAATCGTTTGGAATGGTAGTAATAATGAAGTACAGGATGTTTCTGGAAACAACCTTCATTTAACTGCATTTAGTGCGGCGACATCTAATGTTAATCCTGCGATTGTTGGTGATCCTGGTACATGTTATTACGGTGTATTTAATGGCAGCATTTCCTTTATTCAAAGAGATGATGATACCTCAACGGCTGACTCACTGTTGGATATCCCTAACACTCTAACCGTGACCACATGGATTAATACAAATGTGATCCCAACAAGCGGGCTAAAGTCGATATTGTCAAAAGACGAAAATTATGAGTTTCATATTAATACTGCTGGCGAAATTTTTTGGTGGTGGAGTACTGCAACTTTAACCACTAGTGGTGCAAACCTACAAATAGGGCAATGGCATCATATTGCCGTTACTTGGCAAAGTGGCGAACAAATTATTTATGTTGATGGTGTTGAGCGAGCACGCTCAGCCAGAACTGGTTCATTAATTCTCAACAACGATCCGCTTCAAATTGGTCAAGATCTCGATATAGCATCACGCTTTTTTGATGGTTATATTGATGAAGTTCGTATTTATGAAAATGTACTGACATCGGCTCAAGTTAATCAGGTGATGAATGAAACTCATCCTTGTGTAAGCGGTGGCGTTTGCACGCTTTCTTATATTGATAAATTTGATCTTAATAGTTATTCCAATAGTGATGGGCTCGATCCTTGGTCGGGTGATTGGGTAGAAACGAATGATGATAATTCTGCTACAAATACTGCTGGTAGAATTTATATTAATGCGAGCGAGCTGAATATGACTAATAGCGTTGGCAGTAATACTGTTCCAACAATCGAGCGAGAAGCTAATTTAGCGGGAGCAGTTTCGGCTGTACTCAAAGTTGATTTAAGAACATCGAATACATTAGAAAATGGCGATCGCTTTGAAGTGTCTGCATCTAGTGATGGAGGGGTTAACTGGACGGCATTGCCTGGTGGTACATTTTCCAATGATATTAATAATACCTATACTTTTGATTTGCTAGGCTTTGCTTCGGTAAATACTCGTGTGCGTTTTCGAATTATTCAAGGTTACCGCTCTGGAAATGAAATCATGAACTTGAATAATTTGAGTATCTTTGCCACTAAAAATTGCGGACCAGATCATTTTAGAATTGTTCATGATGGCAACGGAATTAATTGTTTGCCAGAAGCGATTACGATCCGTGCAGAAGATAGCAGTAATAGTTTAGTAACAGATTACTCAGGAACGGTTGATTTATCGCTTTCTACTAATCATGGTAATTGGCAGGTATTGGATCAAAATGGAAGCAGTACCGATTTGGCACAAGGAACTTTAACGGATGTTGCAAATGATAATAATGGTACTGCAACCTATCAGTATAATACGGCAGATAATGGTTCTGTTGTATTGTACTTACAAAACACTGTTGCAGAAGTCGCTAATATTGCGGTGGCTGAAGGTAGTATCGTGGATGAAAATAGTGAAGGTGACATTACTTTTAGACCATTTGGTTTTTTATTTTCTCCTTCTCCTGTGCCTACTCAGGTTTCAGGAAAACCGTTTGATTTGATTTTGACTGCTGCGGGGCAAACACCGTCACAACCACAATGTGGTGTGATTGAAGAGTACACCGGAAACCGTTCTTTAAATTTATGGTCGACTTATAGCCAGCCTAATACTAGTCCAACACCAGTTAATGTGAACGGAACTAATATAGCAACGAGTGAAGCGCTATCAAGTGCACAAAATGTTAACTTTGTGAATGGTGTGACAACTCTAAATGTACGTTATGACGATGCGGGTATTATTCGATTAGCGGCAAAAGATGAAATTGATATTGGTGAGCCTCCTGATGGTAATCTGGATGAAATTATTGGTGGTGTGAATTCATTTGTTGTTCGTCCATTTGGTTATGACATTCAAGTTGCAGGCAACCCATATGCCAAAGATGCTAATGATGTGCCTGCATTTAATATTGCAGGAAATGCTTTTAATATGACATTGCGAAGTGTGCTTTGGCAGTCTGCTGATGATCAAATTATTAATGCAACCAATGCTCCTGGTGCTGATGGTATACCCGATCCATTTATCGATAGTGATCTTGATGGTGTACCCGACTCAGGTGGTGATTTAAGTGATAATGCTACAACTCCCAATATTGGACAAGTGAGCGAAAATATTATTTTGTCACCGACGGCGTTAGTCGTTACAGAGTCTAATGGAAGTTTATCGACAACCAGTCTTTCTTTAACGAGCTTGTCAGCCGGTACTTATTCGTTCGCTCAAAGTTGGAGTGAGGTGGGGATTATGCAAATGGGCGCACTGACAACTGATTTTATGGGCGGTGGCGAAAATGTTACTGGTGAAAGAATCAATATTGGTCGCTTTATTCCGGCTAGCTTTTCGATGAGCGTGCCAGCAATCACTGCACAATGTGGAGGCTTTACTTATGCGGGTTACCAAGATGGCGTAAATATTGGTTTAAATAAAAATGGTCAGTTTTTTGATATTACTGCCAATATCACCGCTCGAAACGCGGCTAACGATACCACGTTAAATTATCATGGTGCGTTTGCCAAACTACAAGCCAGTGATATCACTGCACAGGCTTATAATGTAACGTTATCGGCTAATGCGAGTGGAACACTTAATTTTAACCCGGTACTGACTACGTTTAATCAAGGAGTGAGTAGTTTTACTGCTAATGACAGTCATTATCAATATAGTGCTGTATCTTCACCATTTGACTTTAGGGCAGATATTCAGGCTGTCGATGCAGATAACGTGACAAGCGGAGTGGTTAACTCTAATATAGTCGAAGTCCGTTTAGGGCGTCTTTTAATGAGAGATGCTTACGGGCCTGAAACTGGCGATGTTGAAATGCGATTGCAAAGTGAATATTTTAACGGTACTAATTGGGTTCTTAATACCGCAGATAGTTGCACCGAATATGTTGATACGTATGTGAGCTTTGACCCAGCCAGTTATACTGATAACTTAAGTTCTGGAGAAACCAATATATTTTCACCAACAGGGGTGCCTGTGACTTTAGTGAACGGTGTAACATCGACAGGTAATGAACTTTGGTTTAGCGCACCAGGAAGTGGAAATTTTGGTAGTGTTATAGTTAATTTTGATTTAGCCACACAGCCATGGTTATTGTTTGACTGGGATGCCAATAACCTGTTAGATGTTACCTCATCAACTTTAAATTTTGGCTATTATAGAGGCTCTGACAGAATGATATTTTGGCGTGAAATTAGAAATTAAGCCCTTTCTTTGGGCTGATCTTTTATCATACATCAATTTTTTATGTGTTTGTGGGGGGCGTTAAAATCACATCATCGGCTTCTTGTTTATCGTTTATTTAAAAGGTGAAAGATAATTATTAAACCTTCAACTCTATATTTCATTGATAAACTCCTGTAACTTATTGTGTTAGCTTTTTGGGTGAGGAAATATTAATCGTGTATTGGGGGAGTTTTAAAACCTTGAAATGGTTTATCAATATTACTGTTTATTTCGTGCTGGGAACTGCTTCTTATCATAGCTATGCCGATTCATTGAATGTAGCTGTTGCGTCTAACTTTTATACACCAATGAAGCATTTAGTATTAGAGTTTGAAAAAAAGTCTGAACATAAAATAAAGCTGATTGCCGCTTCTTCAGGAAAAATATATGCGCAGGTGTTAAATGGTGCACCCTTTCATATCTTTTTGTCTGCCGATCAGATTAAGCCTGCACAATTAGAGAAAAAGAATTTAACCGCCAGGCATAGTCGTATAACCTATGCTCAAGGGGCTCTGGCACTTTGGTCTCCAGTTAAAGGGCTTGCTGTTGAAAAAGCCAAAATCTTAAAAACTTTTGAGTCTGGAAAGTTAGCAATAGCAAACCCCAGATTGGCACCATATGGAGTGGCGAGTATTGAGACTTTGAAGTCTCTTAATGTGTACAATGAAATAAAAGGTCGACTGGTCTTCGGCGAAAATATTGCTCAAACTTATCTATTTGTCGCAACTCAAAATGCAGACTTAGGGTTAATCGCTTTGTCTCAGTTAATCAATAATGGGAAAGTGGTTGAGGGCTCGGTTTGGCGTATTCCTCAAAATATGCATCAGCCTATTTTACAGGACCTTGTCATTTTGAAAATTGCAGAAGAGAAAAAGGCGGCTTGGGAGTTGTTGGATTTCTTGCGTTCTTCAATTGCCCAAAAAATAATTCAAAAATACGGTTATCAAACTTCTTTCGGAATAGACTAATTGTGGAAATTAATGACGCCGATTTGACGGCCATTTGGCTAACAATACGCATTGCTAGTGTAACGACAATAGTCTTATTGTTTATCGGTACACCATTGGCTTATTGGTTGGCAAATACTAACTCTCGATGGAAAGCACCTATTGGTGCTATTGTTGCTTTGCCTTTAGTTTTACCTCCAACCGTTTTAGGGTTTTATTTATTGATGGCTATGGGACCTAATGGTCCCATTGGTCAACTTACGTTGGCTTTAGGTCTTGGAACACTTCCTTTCACATTCTGGGGACTGGTTATTGCGTCGGTGTTCTACTCTCTCCCGTTTGTGGTTCAACCGATTCAAAATGCCATAGAGTCAATTGGACGGCGGCCAATTGAAGTGGCTGCTACATTAAGGGCGAGCAAACTGGATTGCTTTTTTACGGTTATTTTACCTTTAGCTAAACCGGGATTTGTGACTGCTGCTATTCTTGGTTTTGCTCATACTGTAGGTGAGTTTGGTATAGTGTTAATGGTTGGTGGGAATATACCTGAAGTGACTAGAGTGATTTCTGTACAAATATATGATCATGTTGAAACGATGCAATATGCAAATGCGCATATGTTGGCTGGCGGGATGGTTGTTTTTTCTTTTGCTGTACTAACTATTGTTTATACATTCAATCGCAAGGTAGGGCAAAAGCGGCGAGTAAAGGTAACTGCGAATACTATTGGCATTTAAAAATTGCTGTTAAACATATGAAAGAAAGTAAGCTAAAATCAACAGAATTAAAAGCAAAATTCTACTTCCAATACCCTGACTCTCATTTTATATTTGATGTTGAGTTGAAGATTCCAATGAATGGTATTTCCGCAATTTTTGGGCCATCTGGCTCAGGCAAAACAACGCTTTTACGTTGCATTGCAGGTCTTGAGCAATCACCTAAAGGTTCACTTGATTTTTGTGGTGAGATTTGGCAATCAGAACAGTTCTTTTTACCTGTTCACCAGCGTTCAATTGGCTATGTATTTCAAGAATCGAGTCTTTTTGAGCATTTATCGGTAATTGATAATCTTAACTATGGAAGAAAGCGTGTTGAGCAGGGGGTAACTGAAAGTGAGTTAAATCATTTAGTCCACTTGTTTGGACTGAATGAACTGTTATTGAGTAAAGCCAGCGAGTTATCTGGTGGAGAAAGACAGAGAGTTGCTATTGTTAGAGCCCTGGCTATGAAACCAAGAGTCTTATTAATGGATGAGCCTCTGGCATCTTTAGATAATAAGCGTAAAAAAGAAATAATGAGTTATTTAGAAAAACTGAAAAGTGAGTCACAAATTCCCATTATTTATGTGAGTCATAGTATTGATGAGGTGGCTCGATTAGCCGATTATCTAGTATTAATGGAACAAGGTAAGTTGGTTGCCCAGGGAGATATCAGGACAACGGCGTCAGAATATCAGGTTTTTCAGGACGTACCACAAGAGCCTTTTTCTTTGTTATTTGGTCAAGTAGTCAATGCTTCTAACCAATATTCTTTAACTGAAGTTGATGTTAATGGTTTGTTATTTAAAATCCCTAAACAAGAAGTAGGCTGTGGCCAACAGATCAGGTTGCATCTATATGCCAGAGACGTCAGCTTAACTTTGCAACGTCCTGAGCTTTCTAGCATTATTAATATCTTTAAAGCAGAAATTAAAAGCATAGAGGATGCGACTGAAGATGGGCAGTGTTTGGTTCATTTACAAATCAACAATGAACTTTTACTTGCTAGAATTTCGACATTTTCGTGTCATCAATTAGCGCTAAAAGTTAGTCAATCTGTTTTTGCACAAATTAAAGCGGTGTCGATTATTCATTAGTGGCAGTACCAATTGAGATAGGAAGTTAATATCTTTGAGAAAATTCAATATTTATGGCGTTTGTTTCTTTCATTTGTTATGAAAATCATGTTTTGTTCTAACCTATTGATAAAAAAGGTATTATCTGTTTTTTATTGGTGATTGAGTCGTAAAAGCGTACAACAATGTCGGTTGATTAAACAAGTGAAAAATACTCGATGACGTAAAATTGATAAGATTTTGTTTGTCCGCTTTGAACTATAAGAGCTGGGCTATTCGTTTTTACTTGAAAGTTTTTTGAGTTAGGGTTGGTATATCAATAAAACAATAAAAGAACTTTATTTAAGTGAGTTTCTTAAAGCCAGTTGCTAAAGAAGTGCTAAGTTTAGGGGAAGTTAATGAAAAAATTTATTCTAGGTGGTATTACATTATTAATGTCAATGAGTTTATATGCGGTTGATGTTGATAATAAGCGATATGTCGCATGTGACCATTGTGTGTCTGATCATGATTTTAAAGATCTGGCTATTCAAGTGGGCTCTAGTTCTTTCACACCAGATACCGTCATTGTAGTCAACACTTCGAACCACAGTTTACTGGAAATACAACAAATAGGAGCAAACCCTGCAATCCAGTCAGGTTTTTTTAAAACAATTAAAATAACTAGAAGTTCAGGGGGGCCTATTTTTCCTTTTGGAATGCCTGGTGGTGAGCCTGGTGAAGGAGTGAGCGCTCAAATCATAAGTAACGAGCAATCAGATATTAATGACTACGCTGATTATATTGAGCTACTTAACTTAGTCAAAGATAGGCAACTCAGTAAAGTTGACAATAAATGGTATGTTTCGGTGAATTTAAATGATATAGGGTTTGTTGCATTGGGAACTCAAAATATGCATTGGGCCCATTCAAATGACTTTGCGGCAGAATATCAGGGCCAATTGAACAGTTTGCTTCAATCCGCTGATATAAACCCTTTTCTCTTCCTTAAAAGACCTGCCATCGTCAAAGTAGAAACTGTGGATGGATATACGGTTTATTTGGCAAAATATCCAGTGATTAATCAGTGGAGAGTATTGTTTACAAGAATTTATGGAGAACTTGAATTTGTTGATTCTGAATTAACGCCTGTACCATTTAAGCATACTGAATCAACCTATAAAATATGTGTCGGTCATTCTTGGGGAAGAATATGTCGTGATCCGGAGCTTACGGAAGTGCCATCGGTTACTTCTTACCGTCAATCAAGAGATGATAATGGGACTAAAGGGCTGGATCGATGTGGACCAAGTAATCCAAGCTGTGGAGATGAGCAAGATTTAGATGATGATTCATTGATGGGAGGGTTTGGTATTTGAAGTATTTAGTCGGTAAATTAATATGGATATTTTTTTTTAGTAGTTATGTTGCCAATACTTTTGCCGATTCAAGCTGGACTAATCTCTCTTTTAAAAAATGGGCTAATCAAACGGGGTTAGCTCAGAATACAATTAATGTTATCAATCAAGATAATGATGGTTATATTTGGGTAGGAACTGATTCTGGTGTCAGTCGTTTTGATGGTTATGAGTTTAAGCGCTATATTCACGAAAGTGACAATGATGGAGCACTGCTTGATAACCAAGTGAGAAATATATTTCGCGATAAGCTGGGCAGGCTTTGGTTTATTAGTGAAAAAGGGTTGAGCTTATACCAGAATAGGCATGATTCATTCAAAAATTTTACTTTTTCAGATAAGCCGTCTGAAAATTATATTACCGCCATGAACTCAACTAATGGTGATCAGTTATGGATTGCTACTTTATCTGGCCATGTTTTTACTAGTGCGACAGAATCAATTTCATTTAAGCCCGTGAAAGTGAATTTTCCAAAAACAGAAGAGCCTATTATTATTCGTTCATTTTTAGAGAAAGATAAAGATACGTTTTGGCTTGCTACAACTCAAGGATTGTGGTTGTTCAATAAAAAAACATCTAAGGCTATCAATGTAATTGAATTGAACGCTAAGATTTCTAAAAATATTGCTTATAAAACTATTCTTAAAATTGATTATAATCGAGAAGGTGATTTAATTGTTCAGACTAACTATCGAATTTACCGATTAAAAAATCATAATTATAATTGGAAATTAATTCTTAAACATAATGATTCTAGAGTTGAACAAGTGAATAGGTCTCGCTTTAAGGAGTTTGCCTGGATAAAAAATCAAATCGCTATACCAACCAATGGAAATGGTTTAATCATAATGGATGAAAAAGCTCAGCAACTTAATCAGTTTATTACTCATTCTAATAGCCCCAATAGTATTGCTGATAATTATTTGATGAGTATTTTTATTGATGATGATGACGGTGTTTGGTTGGGTAGTCAAAAAGGACTAATTTATACTAATAACCATCAAAGAAAATTTGGTTTAATTAATCATACTAATTTCAATAATTGTTTACCTTACAAAGAGATTTATAGTTTAGCCAAGTTAGAAGAAAGCATTTTAGTTGGCCTTAAAGATGGTGGTGCTTACCAAATCAATACGACAACAGGTCAATGTGATAAGTTTCTATTTGAAGCATTAGAGAGTGGTGACTACTCAGTGAGCTCTATTACTGTCGGAAGCCATGGTGAAATCTGGTTAGGCACGATCAGTCATGGATTGTTTTACTCAGCTAAAGGGAATGAGCAGTTTTTACAGGTATTAACAAATTTGAATCAGCCTGTAGGGCAAGAAAGTTATGTTGGAGAAACTTTAATCTTTGATGAACAAGTTTGGAGTGCAACTTATAAAGGGCTGTTGGTTTATGATCCCAAACTAAAAAAAGCACAAAGTTTACTACCTAATTTAAAGAATCCTTTCGCACTTGAAAATCGAGTCAATACCATTCAGTTGAAGAGTAAGTCTGAACTTTGGCTAGGAACTCAAGCTGGTGTCTATATTTATAACTTTACTAACAAAGCTTTTTCTAAAGTTAACTTGCAAAATAAGCAATATAATGATCTTTCGATTACGTCATTAACTTACCCTAAAGCTAATAGACTATTTATTGGAACTTATAATAATGGGCTTATCGAATTTGATGGAGAAAAGATCATCCAAACTTACTCAACAAAAAATGGATTGATTGATGATACCATTGCAAAAATAATCTCTGACGATAATGAAAATCTATGGGTTGCCTCTAATAGAGGTTTGAGTAAAGTTGATATTAATGATAGAACAGTCAGTAATTTTGATTCGTATTTGGGAGTTCAATCCGGGGCTTTTCTTCCCGTAGGTATTTATGATGCCAAAAACAGAAATATACTTTTAGGTGGTGAGTACGGTATCAATTATTTTTCACCAGACGATATTGTTTTCTCTAAAAGAAATAGAGCTGTTCAAATTACTAATTACTTAATTGATAATAAACCCATTAATTTAACCAAGGAAGTTAAACATACGAACAAACAAAGAATAGATCTTGTTAATGAGTTAATTGTTTATCCTGAACATAATATTTTTTCTCTAACCTTTTCTGCACTTGATTACAAAACGCCCAAAAATATTCGCTATCGTTACCGACTAATTGGTTTTGATGATAAATGGATAGAAACTGATGCAACACTTAGAAATGCTAGCTTTAGCCGTTTGGCGGCTGGAGATTATGTGTTTCAGGTAAATGCCAGTGAACTTGATAACCAGTGGAGTGATAAAGTTAGTCACTTAAACATAAAAGTATTACCTCCAGTGTGGCTAACTTGGTGGGCTAAAACTATTTATATAGTGACTTTTTTAGCTTTGCTATTTATTTTTTATCGATATCGTACTTATAGTATCAGAAAGAGGGCTGATGATTTGGCTGCTCAAGTCGAATTGCAAACACTAGAAATTAATAAAGAAAAACAAGTCATTAAATCTCTTTTAGAATACAAAAACAGAGAGTTTGCTAATGTTTCTCATGAGTTTAGAACACCATTGACTTTAGTTTTAGGTCCGGTTAAAAACTTACTTAAACTAGATGTTAGCGGTGAAATTAAAGACAAGTTAAAAATAGTTAAACGAAATGGCTACCGGCTATTACGTATGGTTGACCAACTTATTTATATGGAAAAATATAGAGTGGAGAAAACCGGAAACAAACAAGCTGTTCACTTAACGACTTTAATTTATCATTTAACTAATGCATTTTCTGATTTAGGAAAGGAAAGAGGTATTACTTTTGAGTTGCAAAGTAATGATGATGTTTGGATAAATTCTGTACCTGACGCGATTGATAAAATTTTACTCAACTTACTGTCTAATGCGGTTAAATACACACAGAATGGAGGTCATGTTTGGGTTGCATGTAAAAAAGTCTCTCAACATGAATGCTTAATTCAAGTTAAAGATACAGGGGTAGGTATACCTGAAGATATGCTACAAAAAGTATTTGACCGATATCAAAGAGTACTGAATGAGCAGAGTGAAAAAGTGACCGGAGCAGGCATCGGGTTATCTTTGGTTAAGGAGTTAGTCGAATCACATGATGGAAGAATTGAATTAGAAAGTGAGTTAGGTAAGGGATCGTGTTTCTCTATTTATCTTCCGGTTACTTCAATACCTCAAATAGATAATTCAAATAAAATGATGTCTGACAACTCGCTTAGCTTAGAAATCGAAGGGTTAACCGAACAGAGTAATGAACTATCAGAAACAGACAAGGCATTGAATATTGAAAACTCAGATTCTAAAGCAATGGTCTTAATTGTTGAAGATAATCTTGATATGCAAAAATATATTATTGAAACGCTTCAACCCATTTATCATTGTATTGCCGCAGAAAGTGGTGATAAAGGTATTTATATGGCAACGGAGTTTATTCCTGATTTAATTATTAGTGATATTATGATGCCTGGTAAAGATGGTTTTGAACTTAGTGAAATTTTGAAACAAGATGATCGCACTTGTCATATACCGATTGTCTTATTAACAGCAAGAAGTGATCGACAAAGTCGTCTTACGGGTTGGAAGAGTAATGTTGACGAATACTTGACAAAACCCTTTGATGAAGAGGAGTTGATGATCAGAGTGTCAAACTTATTATCTGTGCGTAAAATACTATGCCAGAGATTTAGTCGTAATATACTTGAGAGTGATACAATGGATTCCTCAAGCGTCAGTGATGAAATGAGTAGTGTGGATGCTAAGTTCTTAATCCGGCTAGAAAGCATAGTAACGGATAATTTTTCAAATAATCAATTTGGAATAAAAGAGTTGTCGGGAGAAATTGGAATTGGAGAGCGACAATTTCAAAGAAAACTAAAGAGTTTAATAGATATAAGCCCAAGCGAGTATCTACGCAGCTTTCGGTTAGCAAAAGCTCATAGCTTACTGATTTCTGGAGAAACAATTAAAAAAGCAGCTTTCAATACTGGCTTTTCTTCAACGAATTATTTTTCTAGTTGTTTTAAGGCGCAATATGGAAAAACACCCAAGCAAGTTCAGTCTTATAATAGCTAAAAAAGCTTGCTCAATTTCAATCAATAGAAATTTATATTCTCTTTCACACTATCGATAATATCAACTCAAACAGTTATTCGCTGCCTAGTGAAAAGGTTGAGTAGTGTATATTAATCCTGATTTATGACTTTTAGTATTATGTATTATTACGACATTATATAAAAAAGCGACAGCTGCAAGATTTTATTGGTTTAACTGTTTTAATGAGTCGTATTTTATTATAACTAAGTCGTATTATTGATTTCCTTTTTAATAGAAAACTAAGCGTTTTAGTCGTTAGTATAGTTATAAGAGATGAGCGAAGTTAATTTCTTATTCTCTATTTTAATGTGAAAGCGAAGTATGCTTTTAAAATCAATTATTTTTGTAGGTAATTAAAATGAAAAAAAAAGTAAAACTTATTTCTGGAGTGTTGCTAATTGCTGCTGGAGTGCAAACAGCTTTAGCTCTTGAAATCTGTTATAAATGCATAGGAAATGACTGCTATAAGATAGATTGCCCTAAAGGTGATAATGATAAGCCAAAAGGCGATAAATAACAGGAGAATAAAATGAAATCTAAAATAAAATTATTAACTGGTGTTGTATTTTTAATGGCAGGTATTCAAGCCGCTATAGCTTTTGATATATCAGATCCTCCGCCAGGTGATTGTTTTAAATGTAGTGATGCTTCTGGAGGGTGGAAATGTGAAAAAATAAAATGTCCATCTGATTTGCCGCCTCCTGTTTGATAGATATTATCAAGCAAGCGGGCAATGATAAGCTATTATTGCCTGCTTATCTTTATATTGGTTAATGATTGTGTGAGGTATTTTATATGAGTACTAATAAAAATAAACGTTTGCTCGATGTTGGCCTTTTTTTAGGTTTTTTTGTCTTTTGTTTTGTTAGTGGCTATTTTGCTACCGTTTTCTTTAAAGAGTCAATAGACAATAAACCAGATTATGTTCACATGGATTTACAAGAAGCATTTAAAGGTAAAGAAGAGCTTCAAGTTATTGTTTTAGGGGCTGATTGGTGTGTGGCATGTAAAGCAACTAAAGCATTGTTGAATGAACATAAGATCAACTTCTTATTTATTGATGTTGAAAAAAAAGAAAATAGAAATCATCCTTTGGTGAGTCATATTAAAGATAGTTATCCGGTTATTTTAATGCCGGGAATAAAAATTAATGGTTATCAAAAGCAAGTTATTTTAGATAATTTATCAAGCAAAATTTAGTTGGATTAGCGCTGTATTAAACTAACTATTAGGGGACTAAATGTGGATATTCCAGATAATACTCGAAAGTATAAAGTCAAATTAAAAGTGATATTTACTTTAGTTGGTGTTTGTGCTTTTTTTGCTATAGGACTGATTTCATGGGTTGAATATTTGCCTAGTGTTAATAGCAATACGTTATGGCTTGATAAAGTGAAAAAAGGTTCTATGGATATTGATGTGCATGGAAGAGGAAAGGTTGGTTTCTCTCATGAGCGCTTTTTAGCTTCTTCAGTTGATGGCGTTATAGAACAGATACTGGTATCTCCAGGTCAATTAGTAGAAAAAGGTCAAGCGTTAATTAAAATGTCTAATCCTCAGTTACTTGACTTGTTGTATGAATCTGAGCTTGAGCTGGCCGAACATGAAAAGTTGATGCTAGAGAAAGAAGCGACTGCAAAAGAAGAAGAAAATGAACAACGATTAAAAATAAAGTTATTAAATGTTGATTTGGTGGTACAAAAAAACGAATTGAATGCGATTAATGAACTATATCAGGCAGGAGTAGTTTCGCAGTTAGATTTTAAAAAAGCAGATGCACAATTAAGTCGTCTGAAAGTTAAGTTGACTATTGAACAAGAACAGTTAAACAATCGATCAGCTATCAATATTCAAAAGAAAAAAAATAGAAAACTAGTGTTTGATAAGCTAAAAATGAAAGTTGAAAGTAATAAAAGAAAAGTTAATAGCTTAATGATAAAGTCTGACATGGCCGGTATGCTGATTAATCTGGATGAATCAATTAAGCCTGGTCAACATATTTCTGCTGGGCACAGAGCGGGCATTGTAAGTGATATTAGTGCTCCAATAGCAACCTTAAAACTTCCTTATTATAATTCAGGTAAAGTCTCGCCTGGTATGAATGCTGTGATCGATATTTCTGGAGCCGAGTTTGTTGGAAAAGTAATTCGAGTTGAACCGCAGATCTCAAATAATGAAATGAGTGTTGAGGTAGGCTTTGATGGAGAACAGCCTAAAAACTTAAGCTATAACATGGGGGTTGAAGGTAGAATTGTTATTAAGTCTCTCAAAAATATATTTTTTATTAATAAACCTGTAGGCGTTAAACCTTATACCAAGCAAGTTGTATATAAGTTAAATGTTGAGACTAATCGATTGAAAAAAGTTGTTGTTCAATTTGGTCAAGAGTCATCAAAAAATATAGTGGTTAATGGTGGGTTGAATGAAAATGATGTAGTTGTTTTATCAAATATGAGTAAGTACTCTGAATTTGATGAAGTTGAATTAATGTAGCTTAAAGATTTCTGATGACTAATAATAATTTAATTTCTATTAATCAGATGAGCAAATCTTTTTATTCATCTGAGATTAAAACAGTTGCGGTTAACCAAGTCGACTTTTTTGTAAATAAAAGTGACTTTGTTTCTATTGAAGGGCGTTCAGGTAGTGGGAAGTCAACTTTTTTATCGCTGCTAGCGTTGTTAGATAGTGCTGATTCAGGTAAGTATGAACTGTCAGGGCGTGATATTAGTAACTTGTCTTTTTCTCAAAAAACACAAGTTAGAAATAGATACTTCGGTATTATTTTCCAATCTTTTAATTTAATAGGTGAACTGAATGTTTTTAATAATGTGGCCTTGCCATTAAAATATAATAAGCGCATTAATAAAAGTGAAATTCCTAAGGTTGTCGATAACGCTTTAGAACGTGTTGAAATGTTCCACCGAAAAAAACACATGCCAAATGAGTTGTCAGGAGGTGAACAACAAAGAGTTGCTATAGCGAGAAGTTTAGTTAATTCTCCTGAATTAATACTGGCTGATGAGCCGACAGGTAATCTTGATGCTGAAAATAGCAATAACATTATGAATATACTATGCAGTTTAAATAAAAATGATGGTGTAACAATTGTTTTGATAACTCATGACCATCAACAAGCTAATTTAGGTAATGTGAAATATCAAATGCTTGATGGTCAATTAACAAAACAATAGGAGAGTAAGGTTGAGTAGTTTTTTATTCTCTCTTCATATATGGAGTAAATCAAAATTTAATGCTTTTGTTTTAGCTTTCGGTTTTATTCTTGCGTTAACCCTAGCTTATTTAGCTATTTTAGCTTGGAAGGGGGTGTCGGCAAATCATAGCGTTGATCTAGTTAGTCATTTGAATTTGTTTTCTATTAATGGTATGCGTACTTCAGGAGAAAGCCAAGGCGTTTCTTTAGAAAAGGTTGAGCAATTAAAGCAGCTATCTAAGGTTGAAAGTGTTTTCTATTTTAGTGAATCTGAGTTCTCTATCAATACAAAAAGCGGCATAAATCAAAAAGCTTTCGGAGCATTAATTAGTGATAATTTTTTTGATGTTTTGGGTGTTCGGTTTGAGCAAGGCGGATTAAATCCAAGTTTCGGATTTGGCAAAGAAGTGATTTTAAGCTTCGATTTTTGGAAAGCTAACTATCTTAATAAATTGTCGGTGATTGGTGAGAAATTATATATTGATGGGACTGAATATATAATTACTGGCGTTTTAAATAAAGGCTTTAATGGATTAGGTGAAAACAAGCCTTTGTTTTGGATTAGCGACAATCATTATGTGGATTTCTTACGTATATCATTGGGTAATAATCAGCAAGTTGATAAAAATATTATTAACAATATTAAAAGCAATGTTTTTTATACTGAGAACAGATTGCTTGTTAATGTGATTTCTCCTCATAGTATTAATGAAACTGAATTAACCGAAGAAATTGAACAGTCTATTAATTCTAAGCAAAGTAATGCGAGGGTTATTCAAGAAGATTTGTTATTACAGGCCTTTGCTGGAATTAACTTTCATCCTAAGGCTCAAAGGTTAGTTGATATTCAGATTTCAGCCTTAAAGTTTATATCGTTGCTGTTGATTTTATCTGTGTCTATTTCATATGTGGCTGCAATCTATAATCAAGTACATGCCAGAAGTAAAGAACTTAACATAAGAGTTACTTTGGGGGCTTCGTTTTTTTCTGTTTGGAAACAACTGATAGTTGAAAATATTTACTTTTTTATTCTTATTCTTTTTGTTAGTTATGTGATTAGTTTAGCGATTACTAATTACTTTCATGATCTTCCTATTTTTTCATCAGTTAATAATCATACTACGCGTTTAATAACTGTTTTTTATCTGTTTAGTTATATTGGTGGGTTAATTATACTGGCGGCTTTACTTCCCTTGCTTCAATTGATGAAAAAAATAAATCAAGGTATTCAAACGGGTAAACACAGTGCAAAAAATGCTTTTATTGAAAAGGCTATTCTGGTGCTACAAATAGCACTGATGTTTATGGTGATTGTGGCCTCTTTTCAAGTTTGGAGTAGCCAATTAACACAAAGTTCATATAATAGAGGGTTAGTTAATGATGAAGTGAAAGTTGTAACACTTGTATCTGGATTTCATGATGATTCTGAATTACTTGGCTCAAATGTGTTACATGATTTAATGATGGAGAATATTGATAATCGTTATAATAGAGTGAATATTGCTTTTTCTAATCGTTCTCCTCACTCAAGAGAAATGATAAGCACAGAAGTTGTTATTGATAACCGTAATCATAAGGCAACCTTTAATACCTTGTCTATCAATGTTTCAGAGTCGTATTTTAATGTGCTTGGAATTAAACTCATTAAGGGAAGTTTTTTTCAAAATAATAATGAAATTATGATTAACAGAAGTTTTTATGGCAGTGAAACCGATGAGCTTATAGGAAAAGAAGTTGCTTTGACAAAAGGTAGAAATCAAATAAAAAAAACAATTGTTGGGATTGTTGATGACGTTGGATATACCGGAAAAATAAATAATATCCCTCCAACTATTTATGCGCCAATTACAAAACAAAGTGCTATTGCTGCCGAATATATTATTATTAATGATAAAAGCCATGATGATATTGATTGGCAACTAGTGATTAAAAACTTACTACCTCAGCATGCCGATATTGAGGTAAATTATATTGGGCAACTTCGTGAGTTAATTACAAAGCAATACAACAAAGAGAAATTTATTGCGAATCTTTTGGTTGGGTTAAGTGCTATCGTTTCTATTTTTGTTATGATGGGTGCGGCTGCAGTACAAAACACTAACCTCCGGCGAAAACAGTCTGACTACGCAATTCACTTAGTGTTAGGGGCTTCTAGAGATAGTATTCTTGTTAGAGTTTTTGGCGTTTATTTATTGTTAGCCTTGGTAGGGGCTTTTTTAGTGATTCCATTAATACCTATTATTATTCGGCATATATCGGTTTATCTAGAATTTGTAATAAACGTTGAATTAGTGACAATAGCTTATAGTTTGCTTTTATTATTAATCACAAGCTTTATAACCAATGTGCCAGCTTTTGTTAGTTTGTTTAAAGTGAGCTTGTCTGAAACCATAAAAATAGAGTAAGTGATTTTTGAGAAAATAATGCAACCAGCCAATTGTATTTCAACAGGTTTTCCTTATAGTCAGGTAAAACAATCAGCTTGATTATTTAACCTTAGGCTCTGGATAAGAAAAATCATCGGAACGTTTATTTTGGTGGTTTTCAGCGTTAAGCGCCTTTGCAGTAGCTCGCTATTGCGGCAGTCACTTGCCTTGATATCCACAAAAATAGCCGTACTAAGCTCAAGTGGAAACCGCAATTCAATTTAATTGGGCTTTAAGTCATTGAAAATAAAAATGATTCTATTAATTATTTTGAATTTCCTTATCCAGAGTTGAGGTTGTTTAGTTATATTGTTTGATTTTTGACCGTTTGTGTCTTTTCTATCCATGACTACTTCAATATCATCGGAAAGTTAAGCTTCTTATAGAAGGAGGATACTAATTGTTTTTCGAGCAGAGCAGTTGACACTCTGTAATCTATCTCGTGATTAATATAATTACTTTACGTTACGTAATTAAGGCTTAAAAGTCATAAAAATTAATTCTATATAGCTTTTAGTTAGTAGACCTGAGAGCTTCACAATAGAATAATGAACTCAGTTTATTTAATTGAAGACATAATGTTAATGCGACATTTGATTGTTTCTGATTTATTTGTGGTCGTACTCGTACTCGTGGTGAGCTTAGGTTCGCGGCGGGTTTTTGCATTGGTCTAAAAAACATTTAATAAAAACCCCCGCTTCGAAAGAATCGGGGGTTTTTTGCATTATATGCATCGAAATTTAAGTTTGAGGGGCTTGGGAATGCTAAAACAAAATCACGTAAAGTTGGCAACTACTCATCAGAGTAATCGCTTCTGGCCTATATTGATTGAGGGAGAGATATAAAAATGGCATCACAATTATATTCTGGCGCAGAAATGGTTGTTAAAGCGCTTAAAGATTTAAATGTAAAATACATATTTGGCTATCCTGGTGGCTCTGTTCTTGATATTTATGATGCAATTTTTCAGCAACATGATATTGAGCATATCCTGGTCAGACATGAACAAGCTGCAACACATATGGCTGATGGATATAGTCGTTCAACCGATGAAGTTGGGGTTGTTTTGGTTACTTCTGGGCCTGGAGCAACGAATTGTGTCACAGGTATTGCGACAGCTTATATGGATTCTATACCTATGGTTGTACTATCAGGGCAAGTTGCCACTCACTTGATAGGTGATGATGCTTTTCAGGAAACCGATATTTTAGGTTGTTCAAGACCAATAGTTAAGCATAGTTTTAGCTGTCGTACGGCGAGTGAAATACCTAGTGTGATAGCCAAAGCTTTTCACTTAGCAAAATCAGGGCGACCTGGCCCTGTAGTGGTTGATTTACCAAAAGATAAATTAAACCCAAAGCAAAAGTTTCATTATGAAATGCCACAAGAAATCAAATTACGCTCTTATAACCCAACATTAAAAGGACACTGCAAACAAATTAAAAAAGCAGTCCAGGTATTATTGAAAGCTCATCGTCCTGTTATTTATGCCGGAGGTGGCGTTATTACTGCTGGTGCATCTGAGCTACTAGTGCAACTGGCAGAAAGGTTAAATGCACCTGTTACCAATACCCTGATGGGATTAGGCAGTATTCCTGGTACTCATGGTCATTTTTTAGGGATGCTCGGTATGCATGGTACATTGGAGGCCAATAAATCAATGGCTAATGCTGATGTTATTTTAGCATTAGGAGCTCGATTTGATGATCGTGTTACAAATAAAACAAGTAAGTTTTGCCCTAATGCAACGATTATTCATGTGGATATTGATCCGACTTCAATTTCAAAAACAATTGATGCACATATACCTGTTGTAGGCTCAGTTGAAGTGGTTATTAGACAGCTCAACGAACAAATGGATAAAGCGGCAGTTAAGCAAGATAAAAGCGCGTTAGAGAGCTGGTGGAATCAAATAGCCCAGTGGCGAGATAAACATTGTTTAAGCTATGTTAGTGATAGCAAAATTATTAAACCTCAGCAAGTGATTGAATCTGTTTATCAAGCGACTCAGGGCGAAGCGTTTATCACATCTGATGTTGGTCAGCACCAGATGTTTGCTGCTTTATACTATCCTTTCAAGCGTCCTAAGCAATGGATAAACTCAGGAGGCTTAGGCACAATGGGGTTTGGTTTACCTGCAGCAATGGGGGTTAAATTAGCTCACCCCAATGCTGATGTCGCATGTATTACCGGGGATGGTTCTATCCAAATGAATATTCAAGAATTATCCACTTGTTTACAATATAACTTGCCAGTAAAAATTATTCTTTTGAATAACGGTAATTTAGGTATGGTGAAACAATGGCAAGATTTAGATTATGAAGGTCGACATTCTCACTCTTATATGGACTCATTACCTGATTTTTCAAAACTAGCTGAATCCTATGGACATATTGGTATTAATGTTGATTCGGTTGATCAGTTAGATGAAGCTGTAAAGAAAACATTTGCTATGAAAGATCGGTTAGTTTTACTGAATATTCAGGTTGAAGAGCATGAGCATGTTTTTCCGATGCAAAAACGCCAAGGAGCAATTGATGAAATGTGGTTGGCAAAAGGAGTAGAAGCGTAATGCAAACAATATTATCTATTTTGCTCGAAAACGAGCCGGGTTCACTGTCTCGCATTGTTGGGTTGTTTTCACAAAGAGCTTTCAATATAGAAAGTCTTACTGTTGCTGCAACTGAAGATAAAAGCTTATCTCGTATTACTATTGAGACTAATGGTGATCATCGAGTGATAGAGCAAATTATCAAACAAGTTAATAAGTTGGTGGATGTACTTAAAATATCTGAATTAACTAATGAACCTCATATTGAACGAGAGTTGATGTTTGTTAAGTTGAATGCCAATACGCCAGATGCAAGAGAAGAAATAGTTCGTACCGCAGAAATATTTCGCGGGCAAATTGTTGATAGCACTAACCAGCTCTACACGGTTCAATTAACCGGAAAAAAAGAAAAGCTTAATGCGTTTATTCGTTCTATCAGAAGACAAAGTGATATTATTGAAATTGTCCGTTCTGGTTGTGTTGCAATTGCAAGAGGAGCCAAAGCGCTAGTACCTTAGGTGCTAGCTGTTAAGGGCTAGTTTATTGTGCGTTTGAGGCCAAAAATAATCGTCGGTTACGACGAGCTCGCCACGCTCTGGCTTTTACGGCTTCTTGAAGATAGTTAGGCGGTATGGGTTTAATTAAAAAATCATCGCCGCCATGAGCTAGTGCAAGTGCATGTGTTGAGGGATCGGTTTCTACAGATAAGAATAATATTGGCAGCCACGAAAGCTCTTCGTCTTCTCTTAATACCGCAGCAATTTCTGGCCCACTTGCTTCTGGCATGTAAACATCGAGTAATAGTACATCTGGCATAAATTCTCGAACTCTATCAAGCACATCAAGTGGGTGGTTAATACCTTCAACCACCATGCCTGCAGCTTCTAATGCTATGACAAACGCTTGTAAAGTATATTCATCGTCATCTACAACGATAACTCGGTAGGGATCTTCACCACATGGTGCGCAGAGTTCGTCTGTTAAACGGTTTAACTGCTCGATATTAATTGGTTTTAATAAATAACGACTTGCTCCAGCTCGAAAGGCAGTTAGGCGGGCTTGCATGCTATCATGTTTGGAAATAAAAATTGAAGGCAGGTGTTTATCTAGTTCATGCCGCAGTTGGGCTAAAATTTCACCGCCGGCAAAAGCTCCCCCAGGAAAGTCCATATCCATTAAAACCAAATCGGGGGATTGATTTTGTCGGCAGGCGTCCGCAAAGGCTTCTGGTGTTGAAAACTGCTCTGCGGTATATCCATTCGATTCTAATGAACAGGCTAATAAATTAGTTAAGGTTTCGTCATCGTCAACAATGAACACTAGCTTTTTTTCTGAGTCAGGATATTCACATTCCAACTCATCGGCGGGTTCAACTTCTCGCATTTCTGCGATCTGTTCTAAATCTTTGATTGCAATACCAATTAAGTTCCATTCTGCTAACTTTGGAGTATCAAACTCAACTATTTGTTTGAGTTGCTGCATTAGTTTTGATGTCGCATCAGATAACGGTTGCCAGCCTAAAGTGCCTGAAGTACCTGAAAGCTTATGTAATAATGCGAATAGCTCTGACTCATTATTTTCTTGCCAGTTATCTATATTAACCCGATTAAATGCAGATTCAATTTCTAAAAGGCGATTCGGAATTTCTTTTTGAAAGTCAGCAGAAATTTTAGATAATTGTATATTAAAATCATTATTCAAAATGTCTCTCGCTTGTTAGTGGTTTATTTAACCATAAGGCTAAAAAATCTGTGACTGGCTGGGGCTTACTAAAAAGGTAGCCTTGCATTTTAATTCTTGCAAGTTTATTCAAAAATTCCGCTTGTTCTTTATTTTCCACACCTTCAGCGACTACTTGTAAATTAAGATGTTTAGCTAGTGATAGCATTGTCTCCACAACTGCTGCATCGTTTGGATCAATGCAAATATCTCTGATAAAGGACTGATCGATTTTTAACTCTTTAAGCGGTAATTTTTTGAGATAGCCAAGATTTGAATAGCCCGTTCCAAAGTCGTCAATTGAAAAGTTGATACCTAATGCCGCCAACTCTGACATGATTTTTGCTGTTGCAGTAGTATCTTCTAAAAGTAAACTTTCAGTTAACTCTAAAGTTAATAACGAAGGTGACGCTTGGGTAGTTTTTAAAATATGCTTTACAGTGCTAACGAAGTCTGGCTCTCTAAATTGATGAGCACTGACATTCGCTGCAATAGATATTCCTTTTCCTTGTTGCTGGCAATCTGCAATAACCTCACAAACTTTAACTAAAACCCAATTACCGATAGCAACTATTTGTCCGGTATCTTCAGCAATAGGAATAAACTTTGCGGGAAGGATAAGGCCATTAGTTGGATGTTGCCAACGTAATAATGCTTCACTTGCTACAATCTGTTCATCGATATCAACTTGAGGTTGCAAGTAAATTTCAAACTGATTATTTTCAATTGCTTCTCTTAATTCATGTTCTATTTGGTATCGTTGACGAACCGCTTGAAACATGGATGACTCAAATAACAAAACAGAATTTCTGCCGGCCGATTTTGCTCCATACATTGCTGTATCTGCTTCGCGTAATAAATCTTCGGCTGTCTCCAAACCTTTAGGAAAGATAGTAACCCCAATGCTAGCACCAATGTAATGTTGATAACCATTAACAATTAACGGTTCATTCATCGAGCCTAAAAGTTTTTCCGCAGTTGATGTTGCCTGTATTTTTGCTGACTGAGAACTTGAGCCAAACCCTAAAAGTATTGCAACAAATTCATCGCCACCAATTCTTGCTAGAGTATCGTCTTCGCGTAATATACTCGATAGTCTTATCGCACATTCTTTTAGTACAGCGTCGCCCTGGCTATGACCATGTACATCGTTAATTTGTTTAAAGTGATCAAGATCGATAAATAGTAATGCCCCATAAGTATTTTGCCTTCTTTGACTGGCTAAAGCCATACTGAGTCGATCTTTTAATAAGGCTCTATTTGCCAAGTTAGTGACAGGATCATAAAAAGCTAATTGTTTTAATTGCTGTTGTGTTGCAATACTTTCACGGAGGTCTTTGAGTTGAAGCAAATAGCTTTCAGGTTTGTTTTGTGAATTTAAAATGGGTGTCACAGCTAACTCTACAGGAATAGAATCTCGAGGAGCGCCTTGAAAGTCAATTGTTCCTTGCCAAACTTGGCCAGTATTTACATATTGCCATATTTGTTTAAAAGAACTTTTAGTTTGCTTGTTTGTTAAAAAGGACGTGATTGGTTGATTAAGTAAGTCGTCGTTGTTTGCTGTAACCAGTCTTTGAAATGCTTTGTTAGCCATTGTGATCTTATTATTTTTATCGAGCATAAGTATTGGATAAGGTGAGTGTTGAATACCATACTTTAATTGGATTAAGTCAGTAGGAATATCTGCTTGTTGAAGCTCTTGTATCTGGATGGTTGGCGTATTTGGTTTTTCCATTTGTGATATCACTGTATGCTTAGATAAATTGTTATTGATTGTTGGTAGTGAACTTATTAATGATGCAGAAGATGGATAAACTTTTAATTTTAGCTGGTTTACCGAGGTTGATTGATTAGGTTTAAGATAAACATATTTCAAACCTTGGGTAAATTGTGTGATATTTTTTGAGAATGTTTTAAAATACCTTTTATGATAAGTATTTTCAGGAATGAACAGTTGAATAATACCACCATTATGATTGGCTAAAGCAATACAGTCTTCAGCCATTTTTTGCCAGGTTGCTTTACTGGTAGGGAAAGAATGAGATAATATAAGCTCATCTTTTGATAGTTTCTGTTCCATATTCAAGCCGTTATTCCATATTGCTGAAATGGCTATTAGCATGTTAAAAGATCGATTAGAGTTCAATAAAAATATAAACTCAAATATATATATTAATATTAGTCTATTTGAAGGCTAATAGGGGAGGAATTAATATCAAAGCTACGACTAATAATCTATTTAAAAATGCATTTATATAATATAAAAATAAAAAAGATGATAGAAAAGTATAATAGTTTTAGTTTTTATATAAAAATGGCTAAGAAAGTATTTCTTTTATTGCGGATACCAAATTGGAGGCAAGTGCCTGATCTTTTAAAATAGTCTTTGAAATTGAAAATTGGTCGAGATCAGACTGTTTTTTACTACTAACAAAAATCACCGGAATATTCTGATTTTGAGATTCTGAATGGCGTAGAGCGGCTAATAAAGCAACACCATTCAAATCACGCAGCTCTCGACCTAAAATAATAAAATCGAAAGGTTCTCTTATTAAATTAGCCAATGCTTCAAGTCCACTACTATTAATCATTAATTGAACAGATAGCTGATTTAATGCTTGCAAATAAAGACTAGCCATCATAGATGAGCCTTCAACAATTAATCCTAATTTTTTTTCTTGGTTATGAAAGCTCATTAGACGATGAATTTCAGCTTCAATATTGGCAAATTCTGTGCTTTTTTGAGATATTGCTATTGATGCTACTTGTCTGAGTAGATCGGTATAAGCTAAAGCTTGCGATGCATAAACTTGATCAAAAATATTATTACTTTTAGAAAAAACTAAAAAATTTTCAAATTGATGACAGAGCGTTGTTATTATTGTTAGGCCGTGAGTACCGCCTGAACCTTTCAAACTATGAATCTGACGAAATAATTCATTAAATAAAGTTTCATCTTCCGGTGATTTTTCGAAGCCTAGAATCAGTTCATCAAGACTATCACAACGTTCAGGAAGTTCATTTAAGAAGTCACTTCGCATTTGCTCAAGTAAAATTTGAAATGACTCTAAACTAGCCATGTGTATTAACCCTTTGAAGGAAGTTTTTTTGCATTGACTACTCTATTTCTACCGGCTTCTTTGGCCGCATATAAAGCATTATCTGCGACGATTAAAATTTCTGAGCCATTGTAACCTGGAAAATCATTATTAGCCGCAACCCCTATTGATATTGAACAAGAAAATATTTCATTTTCGTGACGAAATTTTATTTCAGAAAAGTATTTACGTATATCTTCCATAATTTTGATGGTGAGCATTGCATCACAACCAGGAAGTACGACTACATATTCTTCTCCACCATAACGACCTATAATATCATACTGGCGCAATCTTTGACGTAATAACATGGCAACAGCACAAATCACAACATCTCCTGTTGCGTGCCCATACTTATCATTAACATTTTTAAAATGGTCGAGATCAAGCATTGCAATAGACACAGGCGTTTTGTTTCTTGAAGCTCTATTGACTTCACTTTCAGCCGCATCTTTAATGGATGAATGTTTAAGCAACCCGGTTAAACTATCTCGTGTGATTTGAGCTTCTAATTGCCGTGAACGTTCTATTCTGCCTTTTATTGCTGCAACGAGCTGCGCATTAGAAATTGGTTTAGTTAAAAAATCATCAGCACCATGTTTCATTGCACTTATTTGTTTATCTAAATCCGTTTCAGAAGAAAGAAACACAATGGGTAAACTGGCCCAATTATCATATTGTCGAAGTACTCCAGCTAAATCGGGGCCTGTATAATCAGGCATATATAGATCCATTAAAATTAATTCCGGGCGAAAGGTCGATACTTTATGAATAATATCTCTAGAGTTTTCTAAAATTTCAGCATTAATACCTGCTGCTAAAAAAACGAGCTTGTAGTGTTCTGCTAAATGCTGATCGTCATCAACAATAAGCACTTTTTGAGCAGGACTGATTTTTCGTTCAAATATTTGTACTATTCGATTAACCAGGCTTGGCACATCTAATGGCTTTATAAAAAAACCTTCTGCGCCCAAGCGTGCAGCATTAATTCGTGTATTAAAGTCATCAGAGGCTGACATAAAAATAAGTGGAATATCGATATTTTTCAGTTTGGGTATCAGTTGTGTAATATCGATAATGCTTTTATTGTTTTTCTCGAATATTATACCCGTAATAATAAGATCTGGAGACGCTGTCTTTATAGCTGTATTTACATTTTTTAAGTCATCAAATATTTTTGTTTGATAACCAAAAGATTCTATTTGATGTGATAGCTCTTCGGCTAACAAATCATCATTGTCAATGATCCAAATATTATACGATTTTTCCAGAGAAGGATTTGTTTGTGTATAAGTTAATATTGTTTTCTGCTGTTTTATTTCATTTAGCGTATTTTTTAATTCTAATACTTGACTACAGAACTCGTTGAGCTTTTTACCATTTGGTTTTTCTAATGGTTCATTGAGCCACGTTTTTATTTTTTGTTCTAATGGTCGAGTTTTTTCACTTAACTGGTTAAGGCCAAAGGTGCCTGCAGAACCAGTGATTTTATGTAATTTGGCATGTAGTTGTAGAAATAACTTTTCTTGTGGATTTCCATTCACGAGTTGTTTGGCAAGCGACTCTATTTCGGATAAGTCACTAGGTAACCGACTAACATAGTCTGCTTTTAATTGAGCTAACTTTTCTCTGATATTAGAGGTCTGTTCAGCTTTTTTCATTATGCACTTTCCAAATGGCTTGAACTTGGTTGGCTAACTCCATTGGATCAAATGGCTTAGCAATAACGTCAAGAGCGCCTAAAGATTTAAAGTGTTCTATTTCTGAAGGTTGCACTTTTGCTGTCATAAAAGCAACAGGTATATTCTCTAAGCTAGGTAAGTTTCTTATTTCTTTAAGTGTAGTGGGGCCATCCATACCAGGCATCATGACATCAAGTAATATTAAATCAGGGTTGAACTCAATAACTTCACTTAGTGCTTCTTCTCCTGATGAACATACTTTTACGGTAAGCTGGCCAACCATTTCTAACGCAAGTTGTGCTACTTTTTGTATATCAATTTCATCTTCGACATAAAGAATTTTTTGTAATTTAGTCATTAATATATTCCTTATTCTATTTTGTAAATGTGAATCTTTTCAATAATGCCTTTAATTCTAAAGGCGAAATTTGTGATTTTAGTAAATAGCCATCGGCGTTTTCTTTTTGTTTTGAAGTCGGCTCAGAGCTCGATAAAATAATTAATTTGCTAAAAAAATTGGTTCTTTTAATTTCTGAAATTACAGCGTTGTCAGAGCAGTCAGTTAAATTAGTATCCATTAAAATTAAGTTAAATCTGCTTTGGTTAAGTTGCTTTTTAGCTTGTTTTAACGTATTAACTTGTTTGAATTGATAGCCGCACCCTGCCATTTTCTTTATAACTTCATGCAGGTTGATATCTTTTTCAATATGTAACACTTTTATTGCATCAATGTCTTTTTTTATCAATAACTTTTCAACGGCTTCAATAAGCGCTGTATGTTTAAATGGCTTTTTTAACCAATGGTATTTTGTTGATATTTCTTTGGCTAACGGCGAGTTAGCTTCTGTTTCTGTTGAAATGATTAAAACAGGTACTTGTGATGTTTCTCTATTATTTCTTATTTCACGGAACAACTCTGCGATATTAACTTCGGGTAAGTCAGTTCCTAAAGTGATTGCCGAATATATCTGTTGTTTAAGCAATAATAAAGCCTGAACTTTATCGTAAGCAATATCAATACTAAAGCCAGACTCTGTTAATGTTTGGCTAATTAATTCTGCGACATCAAAATTATTTTCTATAACTAAAAGTCGCTTCGTGCTGGAATTCTCTGAAGCGGTTAGGTTATTATTTTTTTCGTTGTTTAGACTGTTTATATAGGGCAGTTTAAAATAAAATGTTGCGCCTTTCCCTTCGGTAGAGTCAAATCCAATAGACCCATTCATACGTTCAATGATTTCTCGTGAAATTGCTAAACCTAAGCCTGTACCACCAACTTTTCGTGTGTCCGATGAATCTGCTTGAGAAAATTTGTTAAATATTTTTTTATGGAATTTAGAGGGGATTCCTACTCCATAATCGCTAACAATTATTTTTATTTGTTTGTTAATTAACTTTAAAGATAAATCTATAGAACTATTTTTTGGCGAGTATTTGATGGCATTTGAAAACAAATTAGATAAAACTTGCATGAATCGATAGCTATCCACTCTTATTTTTACATCTGGAATTTCATCAATTAGTTTAATCTCTACGTTATGTTTTGTTGTGTAAGTCTGGTTAATTTCGATTGCTTTTTTAATGAGCGGAGCAATGTCATATAGCTTTAACTCAAAGCTCATTTTTCCTGCCACCAGTTTTTCCATATCTAATAAATCATTAATTAGAAACGTTAGACGCTTGCTGTTTTTCTGAGCAACATCCAGCATTGATTTAACTGGGTCGGGTAGTTCACCGAGACGCCCACCATTAATCAAACTTAAGGCTCCTGAAATCGAGGTTAATGGTGTTCTGAGTTCATGACTAACAATTGATATAAATTCTGTTTTCATTTTCTCAATACGTTTACGTTCTGAAATATCCCTAACCAGACCAACATACATAGGTTTATGCTTACGAGTTATTTCTGAGATAGAAACTTCCAATGGAAATAATGTACCATCTTTATGTTTACCTTCCACTTCACGGTTATAACCAATCGCTTTAGATGAATTTTTTTTCTGGTAATTAGCAATATACATATCGTGATTGTCTTTATAGGGACTAGGCATAAGACAGTTAATATTTTGACCGTGCAGTTCTGTAATAGAATAACCAAAAATTCTTTCTATCGATGGATTGGCAGAATCAATTAAGCCGTCTTGATCAATTGTGATAATGCCATCAACCATGTTGGTTAAAATGGCGAGTGTATGTTCGGCTTGATCCCTTAGAGCTTGTTCATGATTTTTTTGACGAGTAATATCAATCGCTGTTGCGTAAAGTTTACCTGTTGATACATCCGGAGCACAATTCCACATTAATGTTATATAGTCATTATTTTTTTTACGATAACGATTAGTAAAAGAAACCGTCGGCATACCATAAGACAGTTTTTGAACCTCTTGGTTTGTGGCATCTTGATCTTCGGGGTGAATAAAATGAATAAATGGTTGGTTGAGTAATTCTCTGTTTGAATAACCTAATTTTTTTGAAAAAGTAGAGTTTACTTTTTCAAAGTAACCGTTGACGTTTGCAATACATAAAAAATTAAGAGAAAGATCAAAGAAGGATTGCAATTCTTTACGTGATTCCTCTAAAAGAAATTGAGCATTTTTGCTTTTGGTTACATCAGTGTGTGTACCATAAATTAACAAAGGCTTGTTGTCACTTGTTTTACTATGAATTTGTCCACGATCATGTACCCAAACCCAGTGCCCACTTTTATGTCGCATGCGGTACTGAAAATCATAATGATCAGTTTCACCTGAAAAGTGTTGTTCAAGCTGTTGGTTTAAAATTTTTAAATCTTCTGGGTGGGTTAAGTCAATCCATCTTTGCCTATTTAATGGTGCAAGTTCTTCTAAAGTGTACCCAATGATTTCTGCCCAACGTTGATTGAAGAGTGTTTTGCCTGTTTGAACATTCCACTCCCAAGTACCCGTGTTGGTTCCTGTTATTATTGCTTTAAGTCTCATTTCACTTTTTAAATGCATTTTCTGAATTTTAGATGCATGAACCAATTGGCTGACACTGGCTATCAGTGGGTGTAAAAAGTTAACAAGGCTTTCACCTATTAATGTCTGTCGATTAATAATTCCAATAATAGCGACTACCTCATTGGCATGAAAAATAGGAATACCTAAGAAATTATTAATTGGTGGATGTTCTATTGGTAAGCCATTAGCAACAAGCGACTTATCTGATTCGTTTAAAATAATAGGACCTGTACTCATAACGACCGAGCTTAATAGATTATTTTGCCCAGTTAATTGTATTTTTTCTGGTGGCTTTTCACTCATATTGGTTTGACTAATTGAAAATAAATTGATGTAAGTTTCATTTTGTTCATTGGAATAGGTTTCACCAATAAATCCATACTGACTATTGGTTAAGGGTAATATATTTTTTAGTAAGGCATAAAAATATGAAAACTCATATTGTTGAGCAATAAATTCAGATTGAGCCTCTGCTATTGCTTGACCTAATAACTGATTGAGTCTTAAGTCTTCTTTTTTCTGGTTTAATTCGATTTGATTGAGTTCATTTTCGACACAATCAGCTAAGTTGCGCAAAATATCTTTTTGATTTAAAGTGAGTTCTCTAGGTTGATTGTCTATGATGCAGAGAGTACCTACTCGATATTCTCCAATATGTAATGGGGCGCCGGCATAAAAGCGAATATTCGGAGGGCCTGTAACCAATGGATTATCTGCAAAGCGATTGTCTTTTGTAGCATCAGGAATACAGAATATGTGTTCATCTAAAATGGCGTGGCCGCAAAATGAAATGTCTCTTTCTGTTTCTAGCGCATCTAATCCTTGACGAGATTTGAACCATTGTCGATTGCTATCTACTAATGAAATAAGTGATATTGGTGTATTAAATATTTGTTTAGCCAATAATGTTAAGCGATCAAACCGTTTTTCTGCTGGAGAATCAAGAATGACAACGTCTTGTAACGCTGCTAACCGTGATACTTCATTGTCAGGTATTTTCGGTGGCTGCATTAAGTTAAAGGCTCTATTGAATAATATAAAATAAAACTCTCATTATTATCAAACCTTGAGATGTATCGAAATTTCTTAGTCTCCGTTTGGTATAATTGAGAGGTTATTTTTTTGAATGTTTTGCAACTTATTATAAGTTTAGTACAGATCTAGAAGGAAGTGAGAGGCTTTCTTCTGAGCGCTATTATAAAAGTAACTAAAAGCCAAATGATTTTGTCTAATATATTGATTTAAAATGATTATTTTGATATTTGTTTGATTGACGGAATAGCTTGAATAACAGAGAATTAGTTGTTTTATAGGTTAAAAATTCTCGGAAAAGCATTGAACTTGCTTTTTAAATAATAAATTTAAGGCGCTACAATGCTGATGTTCTTGGTGAAATTTTTATCGATAATCAGACGAATATCATTATCTATTTAACTCAGTTTGCATTTTTGAGTAGAACACGCATATAACTGTTAGTATTAGAAACTATTAATGTAAGTAAATTTTGTGGGGAGTTTATGGAGCAAGAGTTAAAAAAAGAATTTGAGCAGTTGCAGGTTGTATATGACGTTGTGATTAATTTTTTTGTTAATTACAGTTTTCAACTGTTTGGCGCATTTCTTGTATTATTAATTGGTTTGTTCGTTGCTGGACGAGTGGCTAAATTAGTATTGCGTCTTTGCAGTGCTAAACAAATCGATATAACACTTTCACGTTTTATTTCAAATATTGTCAGAATTGTTATTATTGCAATGGTTGCTGTTATTTGCCTTAACAAAATTGGAATTAGTGTTACGCCTTTTTTAGCTGCAATTGGGGCTATCTCTCTTGGCGCAGGTCTTGCTGTTCAAGGCTTGCTTTCTAATTATAGTGCTGGGCTTAATATTATTTTAACACGGCCTTTTGTTGTAGGAGACACAATTAATGTGCAAGGGGTGAGTGGCCAAGTTAGAGATATTTTGTTGGCTCATACTGTACTAGTCACTGAAGATGATGTTGAAATTACGATACCAAACAAACATATTGTTGGTGAGATTTTGCATAATTCTCATGACGTTTCTTTACTTGAATTATCTGTAGGGGTTGCCTACAGTAGTGATTTAGGACATGTAACAGAACTGCTGACTAAGGTGATAAAAAGTCATCCCGACGTTAATCAAGTCAAAGAGCCTATGGTTGGTATTTTAGGATTTGGTGATAGTAGCGTTGATTTGGAAGTTAGAGTTTGGGTAAACTCTAATAAAGTCAATGCATCACGGTTCGCAGTCAACAAAGCGATTTGGGATGCTCTCAAAAATAATCAAATTGAAATACCTTACCCACAACGTGAGGTTAAAGTTTTGTAATTATTGAATTCAATATATATACCTGACTCTACTGAAAATAAAGGCTAATGGAGCAGGTATATGTTTGAATAATTATCATACAACTCTACTTTTAGTAATTTTTTCTAGAGCTAAGAGGTTATAGGGTAGAATACTGATATTAAGTGTTTAGAGTTATTTTTAGCCGTATTTAAGAGTGAGAAATCATTTATATTTGTGATGCCTTATCTTTTGCCTGTAAGCTTTTTCGTCAACTCAGGATAATCACTATTGTCTGCGAGCCAGATATTAATAAAGGCCTGACTGAATTCGGCGTCAAACAATGAGCCAATGAAGTTTCGGTTGTAATAAAAGTGGCTATTATGTTGGCGATCAATATAAAACTCAATAGTGTCTTTTTTATTTACGTTAGGCCATATGTATTTTAGTTGATCTAACCACTCTTTTTGTTTTTTTTCAGAAATATTAAAGTCTTGCCATTGAGACTTAGTTTCTTTTAATAAATCTTGTTGACTTATTTTTCTTTGGTAAGTTAATTTTAATACTAACGGTCTAGTTTCCTCATTATATTGGCCTGTGAGAGAGTGAAGTTCTGCGTTGTAAATATCCCACCATAAAATACTTAAGCTTGCCTGGCCGACTAATTTCAATTGGGTCGGTAAGTGGGGCGTTGAAGCTGCTAATGGCTCTGCGTTTAAAGTCAGATGTATTAAACCTAAAATAATGAGTTTTTTCATCAGTAATCAATTGGTTAATTCAATTGAGCTGTATACGTTAGTTTTACTTTATTAGATCACTTATGCTTAGAAAATTTCACACAGTCCTTTATAAAACTTATCCTTACAGGCTGGTGCAGTATAAATAATTTTTGCAAAGTCGCCTGCTTTAACCCGTAGAGCGCTTTCTCTTGATTTTACTTGAACCCACGCTTCTCTATATTGACTGTCCGTTTTCATAATAACTCCTCTGGCTATTTCACTACTAAAATCATATTGACTTGGACTATTGGTTGTTTCGGCTTCATCACGCATAATTACCACTTCTAGACCTGGACGAGCCCCTTCGCTTTTACCAATGGAAAGCCGAAAAAAGTTATCTTTTTGATTGTTTCCCCAACGGTACTCGATAACTTTTGCTTTAGGTGAAAATAATGTTTTTATATCTGAGCCATAGTATTTGGCGGCATCTTGTATTGATGCAGTTATACTGCTTTCTAATAATGCTTGATTAAAAGGGCATTTAGCATTATTGGTATCTTGGCTAATGCTTTTATTTCCTTTAATTTTTACAGACTCTTTTAATTGAAGTTTTTGCATATTGTATATATTAACCAGACTTTCAAAGTTTGTTTTGTAAGAGCAACTTGCTGGAGTTTTATAGGTTTTTCCTTTCTTATCTTTGCTGCTGCTTGCTCTGCTAAATGATGATGATAAGTCGATACTGGTAATTTCGGTTGATATAATGATATCTGGCACTTTTGATTTAAAGCATTGACGTCCTAGCGCATACCCTTGATTTTCGCAGCGTTTTATTTCGCTAAGAAGTTTCTTTTGTAGCTCTCTATCAATTATTTCTGCGCCTGTGCTGGCAATAATTTCGGCTAATTTTCCATCTAAAATACGGTTGGCAGATTTTTCTTTGGCAATCTCTAGCTTGCTTTTACTGGGGACAATTAATACTTGAGTTCGTTTTGATTGTGCTCCAGAGATATTTTCACGAAGCATAATTTTTTTATTGGGGTAATCTTGCATTTTTAACATTGTTTTACAGCTAGATAATAAAAGTGCTATAGGCATTAATAGATATATAGACGGAAAAAATTTCATAATAAACTATTCCTTTTTTTAATATTAAAAAGTTTAATGAGTTCAATTGGGGTGAGTGTTGGAGGAGTAAAAGATTGCGCATTTTTAATCGCTCTTTTTTCACTTAATGTTGACTCTCCATAAGCAATATATTCTTTTTCTAGGGCTTGGTTATTATTTGAAATGAGTGAGTAATAAATATTTGCACTATACACACCATCAATATGCGTTAATTCAATTTGACTGTTAATATAAATAATGGGTTGATTCGTTGTGTTTGTTGTTAAGCGAATCACATTATCGATATCTTTTTGCTTTAATAGTTCACTCAGTTTATTCGCAAATACTTTCGCATGTTTATCCGGTAACAATATTAATTGATGATTTTCTACTTTTGATAGTTTTACTGTTTTATCAGGAGGCGCTATCGTCACGGTGTTTGCATTTATGGGATAAGCTTGATTTTGATCCAACTTTCTTTCAACGATAGTAACTTTTTCTGGTTTTAGTTCAGGGTTAATTAGTTTCAGTTGAGTTTGTTTAGTTTGAGTTGGTTTAGTTTGAATTGATTGAGAACCTGAAGAGTCAGAGTTGGGTAATTGTTTTGGATTACTATTATATGGTGGTGGCTTGGATGGAGGGGCGTAAAAGGTTAAATACAAGGATAATATGCCAGCAACCGAAGCTAAAAACAAGATTAATGCGTTAACTTTTGAACCTATCCAGGTAATGGAGTGCCAGAGTTTTTTGGTGAAAATGTGTAAGTTTCGTTGTTTTAATGATTGGTTGCTTGGCTCTGCCATTGTTACTGTCCCTAGCTTAAAGTCTATGTTTTTTCTACATTACCCACTATGATTGAGTTTTTATTAATCAGGTATTTCGGATTTGGATATCGTCTTTGTCCTTTAAACCGACTGACAAGCTGACTAATGTATATGAGATGGAATGTTCACCTATCTGTCCATAGTAGCCTTTGAGTATCTCTCTTTTACATGGATGTGTCTAGTTTGTCGTAAATAATATTAGTGAAACTTTGAGATATTTAGCTAGATTTATTCTACAATAGAACTGCTCAAGCCGTTTTTGTGGGTGACCTGTTTATATTGTTAGTATTAAATTAAACTTATCATTTGTATCTACGACTGTGTGTTGGTTGAAACTATTGATTATTTTCAAGGTTGAGTATTTGACGAACTGTATTAATTAATTGCTCATTAGTTGTTCGAGATTTAGTTAATGTAACATTAATTTTATCTATGACTGACTGACTTGGTGTAAATGCAGAAAATACAATGATTGGTGGTTGATTTTTTTCTAGCTTTTCTAATAGTTCTTCTCCTGAGCCATCAGGTAAGTCAAGATCAAGCAAAATCAAATCGAAATGTTGTTTAGCTAATAACTCTTTGGCTTCAGCTAAGCTTGTTGCTTGACTAAACTTTACAAAGTCTTCTAATACTGAGCAAGCGACTTGAATCACATCTGTATCATTTTCAATATGCAAAATATGAGGTCGAGCGATTTCACTTAATGTATAAGTTATAGATTTTTTTAAGTCTTTTTCATCAATAGGTTTTTCTAACCAATCAAAAATTCTATATTGGTCGCAATCGAGTGTAAGCTCATTTTTTAAAGGAGTAGTTGAAATAATAATGATAGGTAGTTTATTATTTTTATATTCCTTTTTTAGATTTTCTAATAGTTTCAGACCGTCAAAATCAGCTAATTGAGTATCAAGTAGTAATAATTGATAAGTTTGTTGTTTTAATTTATCTAATGCATCTGTTACAGTTGAAACTATTGTACAGTTATAACCTTCCAATTCAATCATCTGTGTTAAAAGCTTGGCTATTTCTGTATGAGGTTCACAAATGAGAACTTCGGCTTTCTCTTGTTGTTGTTTATTGTGGCTAATTGCTGGCAAATCAAAATAAAACCTTGTGCCTCGTCCTGGTTTTGATACATAGTTAATTGTTCCGTTATGTCTTTCGATAATCGCTTTGGCTATACTTAGACCTAAGCCGGTTCCTCCTTTTTGTCTGGTATCTGAGCTATCTGCTTGAGCAAAACGTTTAAAAATTCTATTGTGAAATTCTTTAGGAACTCCTGAGCCACTATCTTGTACCGTGATACGCCACTCTGCGTCTTTTCTATCAAGTAATATTTTAACTTTTTCATTGGCTGGAGAGTATTTGATTGCATTCGATAGTAAGTTTGCTAAAACTTGTTGAAGTCGATGTTCATCGGCAATCACAGAAGCTTCTTTATTATCATTTATAAAATACAAAGTGACAGAGTGTTTTTTTGCAAAAGCTTCATTATCTTCAATGCTACGCTCTATCAAATTAACTAAATTCACATTAGTAAATTCAAATTCAAGTTGTTCTGAGTCAAGCTTTTCAAGGTCAAGAATGTCATTAATTAATAAAGTAAGCCGTTCACTATTTCGGTGGGCTACTTCTAGCATGTTAAAAAATTTTTCTGGTAAATATTCTGATGCTTTTCCTAGTATTAGACCCAGTGCTCCCCGAATAGAAGTGAGTGGGGTTCTTAGTTCGTGACTAACAGTAGAAACAAACTCTCCTTTTAATCGTTCATTTTCTTTTCGTTCAGTAATATCTCGTACTATACCGGTAAATAGCTGACGACCTGCAACATGCATTTCGGCTACGGTTAATTCCATTGGAAATGTAGTGCCGTCTTTACGTTGCCCTGATATTTCTCTACCTATACCAATAATTTTTGCTTTGCCAGTTTTTAAATAATTATGAATGTGAATGTCGTGTTCTTTTTTGTACGGAGAAGGCATTAATATCTTTACATTTTTACCTACAACCTCACTTGTGTTATAGCCAAAAATTAGTTTTGCAGCAGGGTTAAAAGCTTCAATGATTCCTGCGCTATCAATGGTGATTATTCCATCTGGAACCGTGTTGAATATAGCTCGAATTTGACTTTCACTATCTTTTCGCTCTGCTTTCGATTTTTCTGCATTGGCTCTTTCAATTTCACTGGTTGCTTTGTCAAATGCCTTAGCTAGTATTTCAAGCTCATCACTCGTATTAGTTGGACTAACCGGGGAAATGCCTTTTTTAATTCGATTAGTAATTAAAATAATAGGTTTTGCCATTTGTTGGCCAATTTTTCGAGCAATAAATACCATGGCAAAGATGCCTACACAGCCTAATATACTGATATTGGTTAACCAGGGAATTATTTCTTTTAAAAGGTAACTAGAATCTTTAGCAAGTGTTAGTGTTGGCTGAAATTCAGTGAGCAACGTGCTTTTCGGTAGAGATGCTGTTGCTGTTATTTTGTTAGAAAAATTTTCTGGAAAAGTAGAGTGTTTCCAGTTGCTTGCTAAGATTAATTGGTAGAATTTTATTTTTTTTGTAATCGTTTTTGTAACCAATTGTGTTGCATCTATCCTTGCGATAATCCCGCCTTGAGTTGTTTGATAATAGTTAATTGGTTCAATGATATAAAGATCATTTTCTCTTAATAATATTTGACCTTTGCCTAGTGCTATTGTTGAACTGACTAGTTGTCGAGAAAACCAGGCTGTATCTTCTTTTTTACTGGCGACTAAAAGCTCTCCTGAGTAGTTGAATACAGCTGCTTGCTTTATATCGGTATTAAATGTTAGATCTTCTAAAGCAAATTTAAAGTAAGATGAACTCATGCTGGTGTCAATTAAGCTATTGATTGAAAGTGAACTGGCTGCAGTTCTTTTAACTGAGTTGAGTAATCCTTCTACTCTTAACTCAAAAGTTTTAAGCTGATTTTCTGCTTGTTTTTGTAGTTCACTTTGTTCAACATTTTTTATTCTAATGATTTCTATAATAAGCGTTGTTCCAACAACACTAAAGAAGAATAAGAGCAGAATGCTTAAAATCGTTTTTGAAAAACGGGTTGAAATGCTTTTTTTTACATCTGTTTTCATTTTATTTTTTAGGATGAAGATGCCCGTTTTTATATTCTGAAAAAATGAAACTGCTGGCATCTAAAGCATCGTGTTGTTCACTCGAAAATGGACGTTTGTAAGTTTTTAGAAGGCCTTTGTGGTATGAAATGTTTTCTAGCTGGTCGCGTAATACTTTCATATCAGTAGATTGAGACTGTATAATCGCTTTAGCTAAAATGTTGGTTAAATCATAGGCGTGAGCTGTACCAACAGGCGCAACAATTTCTTCATTTGATTTGGTGAAATACTTTTTATGATATTTTTTTGCTAGCTGTTTGACATTTTTTTTATCGTTGTTAATGAAACTGAAAGTTTGTAATACACTTAAGTCGATTTTATTCAATGCTAAAGATGCCATTTCTGCAAATTCAGAACCCGTAATACCCCAATGTGAAACGACGGAAGGTGGTGATTCTAACTTAGCTAAGTCATGGATAAACTTAGAGCCTTCAACCGGGTTGCCAACATAAATGATGACTTCAACATTTTTATTTTTTAGGGCTTCTATCTTTTCTGAAAAACTAGTTTCTCCCCAATCAAACCATTCTGTAGCTGTTTCAATATTGTCATGTTTTGACGCGGCTGAGTTTAGTGCTTTGAAATTACTTCTTCCCCATAAGTTATTAACCAAGAGAAAACCAACTTTATTGGATTTCTTTAGCGCTTCATTAAGCAATGCTTCGGCTGCGTATTCATCTCTGACAGAAATTCTAAAAACATAATTAGGTTTGAAACCATTGTCTATAATGGCGGTTGCTGCAGCCCAGGGGTCTAAAAATAGAATCTGATTTTCGTGAATGTAATTTAATTCTGATAAAACAACAGGACTACTAATTCCACCAAATACAGCAACTAAATTAGGTATTTTTTTAAACTCTTTTAAATTATCTAACCCCTTGGCTGGAATCATGGAATTATCTCTTACAACCAATGAAAGCTCTTTTCCTAATAAACCACCTGCTTGGTTGATTTCATCAATCGCGAGTTCTATGCCTCGCTTAATTGATAAGCCCGACATCGCTGAGTTTCCACTCATATCTGCATCTAAAGCTATTATGATTTGATTATCTTTGTAGGTTGTGTTTTTTTGATTTTGTTGAATGATTTGTTCAATTAATCTTGAACCAAAAGGTATTCTATATTTTTCGAGGACCGATATTGCCCTTTTTTCTAATTGCTTTTTTGTGGTTTCGTCAAACTGACTAATTTCTATTGATGTCATTTTTATTTTGTCGAGTATTTCGTCGTGCTGCTTACTGGATTCTTCTCTCTGATAGGTTGTGGCTTCGTTTACTGATTCGATTAGAGCTTGTTGTTGTCTCAAGGTTAATTTTTCAAATGAACTTTTTGATATTGCAAGCAGCTGTGATAAGTAACCATGATTTGATAAAATTAGATGTTTTTGAACATGATGGAATTTTTTTCCAAAAATAGAAGTAAGCGGGTTTTCTTGTCCATCAACAACATTATTTTTTAAAGCATCATATGTTTTACCAAAATCTATTGGTATTGCATCGGCTCCCCATTGTTTGAATTGTTCTTGTATAACAGGGCTTTCCATAATACGGAAACGTTGTCCAATAAAGTCTTCCATTTTTTTTATTGGTTTGTTGGACGTAATTTGTTTAAATCCGCTTTCCCAAAAAGCAAGACCAATTAAACCATGTGGTTTTAGCGTTTCTAGAAGCTCTCTGCCAACATGACCGTCTAAAGTGCTGTAAGCGGCTGTTCTATCTTTAAATAAATAAGGCAAATCGAAAATTTGCATTTTAGGAATTATATGAGATAGTTTTGCCGTTGGTGGTATTATAATATCTAATTCTCCACTCTGTGTTCTTGCAATCATTTGCCTATCATTACCCATTGATTGATCTGGATAAATTGAAATAATAACGGTTCCATTGGTCTTGTGTTTAACCAACTCCGCAAGTTTTAAGGCGGCTAGATGTTGAGCACTCTTGTCATGCATATCATGACCAAAACGTAACTGGGTAACTGGTGGAGTGTCAGTTTTTTGTGTTTGATTGCCAACTTCATTATCACAAGAGAAGATACTGATTAATGAGGTGAGGACTAATAATATCCTATAGTTCATAGTTAATAATTTCATGATTAATTAAAGTGATATCGTATGCCTAGTGCCGTGCCTTTGCCATCCAGGTTAGGATTACTGTTTTCAAAGCCATTGTATCGATATTCAAGCAGTAACCAAACATTATCACTGAGCTGGTAATTGAGTTGAGGTTCATAAACCCACTGGTTTTTACCATTTTTGTTGAAGTTGTAATCTGCAAAACCTGAAATATTGAAACCATCAGATATTTTATAGAAATAAATTAAACTTAATTGACCATCATTATGACTTTGTAATGGAAAGGCTCTTAGTTGTAACCACGCTGACTGCCCTAATATTTGCTTATAAGTTATACCAAAGCGAACTTGATGATTATTATTTCCTGGTGTTGAATCATTATATTCGAGTTGAAGTCCTAGGTGATCAACCCCAGTCCACTTGGCTATTTGATTATTGGATAAACGGTACTCAGAAAATGTTCGGCTTAAATCGTACCTATCGTCTGAGTTATCTTGGTTGCTATGAAAATCGGTAAAACCCCAAACAGAAAAACCATTGCCTAAATCATTATTTGAGATTTGAATGGTTGCTGTATTAAAATCCCTATTATCCCAATAATAGCTGGTTTGAATATCGTTATTCGCAATTAGCTGTGTGGGAAGGCTTAGCAAAGCGAATAAAAGAATTGACTGTAATTTGTCCATAATTGCAACCACAAGATAACTTAAGGTATGACTTTAGATTAGTCGGTTATTGGCTTTTTTTCTATTTTGTGAGCAAATTATTCGTGATTAATAGAGCGATTGCTTGTTATTTTACACAGTGGTAAGTTGTTGTTAAGGGTCGTCTGATAAATTTTGAGTCAATTTAATGAAGAATAATGATCAATGTGAGCACAAAGCAATGGCTGAAAAAATGCTCAAAATGCTGGTTGACTACAAAGAAATTAGCCAACTTGGTCTCCCTCAGGTTTTGCAACAAAACTCACCAAAGATTATTGCAAGAAAATTGCAGTTAGAAAAGTGGATTCGTTATGGTGGACTTAACAAGGATGAAATGGAACCATTTTTGCAAGATTATTTTGCTAATACGCAGCATATGCATCACCCGGCTTATATTGGTCATCAAGTAGCGACACCACATTGGGGAGCTAGTTTAGCAGATATGTTAAATGGTGTGCTTAATAATCCTATGGCCATTTATGAAATGGGGCCCGCTGCTGCGGTTATAGAAAGAGTTCTTATCAATTGGCTGCTTGAAAAGGTCGGGTGGTTTAATGAAGATAGCTTGAGTGATTTTCAAAAGCCTAAAAGTGGCTGCGGTGTTTTTACTCATGGTGGCTCTCTAGCTAATTTAACGGCTGTTTTAGCCGCTCGTTCTGCTCTTATTCCTCAAGCGTGGAGTGAGGGAGTGCCTAAAGACTGTGCGGTAATTGCGCCTGCGTCAGGTCATTACTCAATTGCTAGAGCTTTTTCAATTGCTGGTTTTGGGCAGTCTGCTATTTTTAAGGCTCCGGTTAGTCCGTTGGAAGTTTTATTGCCAGAAATGTTGGAGAGTACTTATCAGTTAGCCGTTGATTCTGGTCGACGGCCAATAATGGTATCGATCAATGCCTGTGCAACCGCAACAGGTTTATATGATCCTATTGATGAAGTGGCCGATTTTTGTGAACAACATAATTTGTGGCTGCATGTTGATGGGGCTCATGGTGCTAGCGCGCTTTTATCTGAGAAAGAGGTGCATTTAATGAAAGGTGTGCAAAGGGCCGACTCGCTGGTTTGGGATGCTCATAAAATGTTGCGAACTTCGGCTTTGTGTGCCGTTGCATTGTTTCGAAAACCAGAATATCTTGAAGGTGCATTTCAGCAAAAAGGAAGTTATATTTTTCATGAAAAAGAAGAAGTCGGTTTTGATGTATTACCATATGCAGTTGAGTGTACCAAAGGACCTATTGCGGAAAAGCTTTTTTGGGTGCTTGCTATAGATGGCGAACAACGGTTGGCCGAATATGTTGAAAGACAATATCAAATCACTCGAGATTTTTATCGTTTGATTTCTAGTCACGATAAATTTTATTGTCCTTATCAACCAGAATCTAACATTTTATGTTTTAAATACTTACCCGTTGCTGATAATGATAAGCAGCTGAAATTAAGATACTTAATTATTGAACGTGGTCATTTTTATATTACTTCCGCTGAAATTTGTGGCGTTAGATATTTAAGGATTGCAATTATGAATGAGTTGACGACAATAGATACAATACAAGCCCTTATAGAAGAGATAGAACGAGTTGCTAAAGAAGCCAAATTAGAGCAAAGTTAGATAGTGTAGTGGGATAGTATGGTGAAATAGTATGGTGAAATAGTGCGATGAATATATCGACTGATTTGTTGAGTCTAAGCAGCTATTGCATCGTAAGCTGTATTTTATTTCAAATACTAGACCCTCTGTTCTAACATTGTGTGACATGCTATTCTCGCTGTTAAACTATTAGATATATAAAAATGACAATGACGAAAAACCGCTGTATTGGATGTAAGAGAGATATTGCGTCTGGACATAAAAATTGTCCTTTTTGCGGCGCATCACAGAGTTTTGTTCGCTATCATATGAAGGGTGGCGTTTTTCTTTTATTAGCGATGGCTGCTTTAGTTTTCGGAGGCTATCAATATGTTGAGTCTTTTATTAAGCAAACCAAAGCCAATATTGCTAAACAAGCTCAAACAGAAAAACGAGCAACAAAGGAGAAAATACAACAGCTAAAAGTGATGTTAGAAAAGACCAAACAAGAGCTTGAATTGGCGAATCAAACGCTCTTGCAAATTGAAGAACAAAAATCGACTACTTCATCACAAGCTAATCAAGTTGTTTCACAGCTGAAAAAACAGTTAGTTACCGCTGAAGAAGTCGCTAAAAAACAAGAAGGGCGTGCCAGTTGGTTAGGAAGGGAAAATACGCGACTTAAAGCTGAGCTTAAAACATTGAAAGACAAAGTATCAGCAATCGGAGCGACAGCAAACTCCAAGAGTCCGTTATCTAATCAAGCGACACAATCTGTTGAGTTATTGAAAGATAAACTTCAATCTTATGAGCAACAAAAGCAAGCATTATTAAATCAAATAGATTCCAAAAAAAAACAGTTAGAAAGTAACTGGAATAAAGAGGCTAGTACGAACTCGTTAACGGCTGAAGTCATGGCTCAACGCGAACAACAACTTAAGCAAGTTGTGCAGAGTGAGCAAAACCAAGTGAATTTATTAAATCGCCAAATCAATGCAGTCAAAAAAAGTATTCAAGATATTGAACTAAGTAATGATTGAATGTTTTTTAATCAAGGTGAGCTCGATATTGATTAATCAATAAGCAATGAAAAATAGAGTTAATCTATTTTTGAGATATATTCGAAAAAAGTTATAAATGACAGTTTTTGTGTCTCATGATTTGATTCAGTTAGTCGGTAAAATAGCCGTTCTTAGTTTTGCTGTAGGCTCTTGAATGAAACTTAAATTTTTATATCAAATAGAAGCTCCTAATATCTATTATTGTGGTTGGGATGAATTAGTCGAAAGTGGTTTGCACCCGTCACTATCTTATTATGATGAGAGTGAGCTACAACATCTTATTGCAACTCATAAAGGAAAAATTATTGGCGTTTTAAGTTATTGGATTGATGATATGATTGAAGGCTCTGATGCTAATGTCATGATGGTTTATGTGGATCCTAAATACCGTCAAAGAGGAATTAGTCACCAATTACATGAAGAGTTTAAAGTTTATTGCAAAATAAACTCAATTCGATTTATTAGCTATGCCGTTAATAATAAAAATAAACCTATGCTAGCGGCCCATGCTAAATATCAGAGTTATGATAAGTACACTATTTTTCAGTATGAGGTGTAATTCATTCTTCATTATTATAGTAGAGTAATTGACTATATACCTTTATATAGAGGGGGCTGAAAAGTTATAACTAAGGTGAAACAAGTAAAAGCGTACTTATTAACCCTCTCTTTTTTTACAACATGAACCTAAAGTTATCCCACCTTTATTTGTTTCTTTACTTTTGTAAAGCGCTTGGTCGGCAATAGCAATTAGCTTTTTAGAGCTGATATCTTTATGCCACTCAGCTACGCCCATACTAACACCAATTTGAATTGATTCGTTTTTACCATTATTATCGATTAAATAAGGTTTATTTAATTCCTCGTGTTTGTTGTTAACAATTTGAAGTAGTTCTTCTGTATTTTTATAATTAGTGACTAGCATACAAAATTCGTCGCCTCCAAAACGAGCTATTGCATCTGAAATTCTAACAGTCTTTTTTAGCCGAGCAGAAAATTTTTGTAGTAGCTCATCACCTGCTTGATGACCTAATGTATCATTGATTGGTTTAAAGCCATCTAAATCTATCATAATCAAAGCAATGGTTAATTGATTGCGCTTTCCTTGATTGATTAATGTTTCAAGTTTTTCAAAGAAAACTTTTCTATTGGGTAATTTTGTTAGTGGATCTTGCTCTGCTTGAGTTTTAATTTTTAAATACAAGGCATGTCTTTCAATTGAATATTTTATTGTTTTAGTGAGTAGAGCTTGGTTAAGCATGCTTTTGGATAAGTAGTCTTCTGCGCCTATTTTGATTGCTTTTTCACCCATTTCTTCATTATTAATGCCGGTTAAAACAATGATGGGCGCATTAAATTTAAAAGTAATAAATTTTTTTAAAGTGTCCAAGCCTTCGGAGTCCTCTAACCCTAAATCTAGTATGACAACATCATGTTCACAGCAACCTAAGTGCTTTTTGCTTTCTCTTAATGATGAAAAAGTTTGGAAGTGATATTTTGTTTTTTTATCTTTCTCTAAATAATTTTTAATTAAATAAATGTCATCGCTATCATCTTCTATTAGCAATATTTTAATTTCATTATGAGGCATAGTTAAATAGCAATGGAGTTATTAGCTCCATACTTCCCTAGATAATCTTGAAATTTCAAACCAGTAATGACAAGTTGTTGATAGTATGTCATGCATGTCATCATAAGCTCTTGGCTTTATGATAAATGAATTTGCGCCTTGTTTAAGTGCTGTTAATAAGTCACTTGGAGAATTTGATGTGGTAAAAATAACAACAGGTATATTTGAAGTGTTTGGATGTTTTCTGATTTTTTTTAAAACTTCAATGCCGTCAATTGAAGGCATGTTAAGATCGAGTAAAATCAAATCAGGTAGGTTTTTTGATTGTGTTGGTTGTTTATCAATATGGTTAAGCATATTGACTCCACAACTAAAAATAGATAAGACAATTTCTGTCTTTATTTTTTTTAGTACACTAGTGATTAAGTATTGATCATCAACATCATCTTCAATTAAATATAAGTGTGGGTAATATTTTTTGTTAGAGCAAACGATCATCACTAATCTCCATTAGGAATTTTTATGATTATATCAGTGCCAATATTTTTTTTGCCTATCGCTAATATTTTTCCATCATGAGCAAGTATTATCTGCCGACATATAGCTAACCCCATCCCATAACCAGGTAAATCTTTACCAACTAAGCGGCGAAAGGGTTCAAATATTTTTTTGTTGTTTGTCTTGTCAAAGCCTATGCCATTATCTGACACTGTTATTTCTGATGTGGTATAGGTTATTTTACACTTGATTGTTATAATAAGAGGGCGAGTAATTTCTTTATAATTAATGCTGTTTAATATTAAGTTTCTTAGTACTTGTTGAAATGAGTGTTCTTCGATAAAAATTTCGCCGTCATTAATAAGTTTTATTTCAACTTCTTTTTGTTTAATGATAGTGGATAAGTCATCGGTGACTTGAGCTATGATTTTGGATAGTAGATGTTTTGATTTTTGTGCTTTATTTCTAGAATATCGTGATAGTTCAAGTAGCTGATCAATCATTTCTCCCATTCTACGTGAGGCATCAGCAATTCGCTCAAGTTGAAACTTAGCATCTCCTTCTTCTAGATAAGGTTCTAAACTAGACTGTAAACTTCCTGCAAAGGCACTAATTTTTCTAAGCGGCTCTTGTAAGTCATGAGATGCTGAATAAGCAAACCTTTCTAACGCAGCATTAGACTCTGCCAACTGAAGCTCAATTTTTTTCTTATGCGAAATATCTTCAATTACCGCAACAAAGTGGCTATTTTCGCCTTTAGGGTTTTTGACAGCTGCAACAGTTAAATTTGCCCAAATATATTTTTGACTTTTAGTCTTATATCTTTTCTCTGTTACATATTGACTAATCTTACCTGAAATAATTTGCTGTAAATATTGGTTGTTAGTTTCTAAATCTTTTTTATGAGTGATTTCTTGAAAAGACATGTTAAGCATTTCTACTTTTGAATAACCTAAAATCTCAGAGAGCTTGTTGTTTATTTTTAAGAACCTTCCATCTAAACTAACATGAGCAATGCCAACAGCAGCTTGTTCAAATGTGGTTAAAAAGTCCAATGCTAATGTTTTTATTTCTTGTTCTCTATTTTTTAGCTCAGTTATATCAAAAAATGTGCCTAACATTTCTTTGGGGGCACCTTTATCATCGTAGGAGTAAATTGAATCTCGTGAATAACACCAAATCCAATGTCCTTTCTTATGCCTAAACCGATATTCGATACCAGCTTCGCTTAAGCTTTTTTCTTTGGTAAGTTCATGAAGGTGGTGTGCAATTAAATGATTATCTTCGGGATGAAATAGGGTTGTTAACCCCTTGTCTTTTTGAATTTCACTTAAATCTTCGAGCGTGTAACCTGTTAATCTTGTGTATTCTGGATTTATATAGGTATTAGCTAGACTTTCTAGATTAAAAATATACAATCCTGTTAATGATTTTTCTAATACTTCATTTAAAAATTTAGTTTTATTGGCTAGCTGTTGTTCAAGTTTCTTCTTTTCATTGATGTTAGTTAAAGTACCAGACATTAATATGGGGTTGTTGTTTTCACTGAATAAGGTATCTCCTCTTGCTCTCATCCATTCATACTCACCTGATTCAGATATGCCTCGATAGATGACATCGTATTTGCTTTTGTTTTGTAAGTGATTCTTTAATGCTTGTTTAAGGTGCTTTTTATCATCGGGGTGTACATGTTCTTGCCATAATTTTAGTTGGGGAATAGCGTCTTCTTTTTCACCAATAAGGGTTAAAAACTTTGAACTATACCAAACTTGATCAGTTTTTAAATCCCACTCCCAAATTCCCATTTTTGTTGCTGAGATAGCTCTTCTTAGTCGATTATAACTTGAGCTCTCAATTGATTTGTTCTCCATGATTTTTTCAATATTTGTAATTGAAGCAAAGGTTAACTTTTCACCCTGTATATCATGACTTGATAGGCTTATTTGGATAGAAATAATTTCACCAGACTTCATCTTTCCATTAACAAATCGGCCAGCTGCCATAGCATGTTTTTGCTTTGGGTTTTTCAAATAACCATTAACTAGCTTATTATGTAATGGTGCAATAGAGTCAACTAACAGTATATTGAGAGACTGCCCTTCAAGCTCATTTGTATCATAACCAAACATTTTAACCAGTGCTTTGTTGACTAGCTTTATTTTTTTATCTGAATCTATAACTAATAGTCCAGTCGGAATTAGCTCCGTTGTTACTTTAAACAAAGTGTCTGATTTTTGCTTGAGTTCAAGATCGTGTCGTTTAAATTTTTCCTCTGAAGCTTTGACAACGGCAGACTCTAATTGCTTAATTGTAGGTATACTTTTGATTGAATCGATGTTTTTAAATAAAGTAATAGCCGTTAATAATGAAATAATCGCGGTTATTGCTTTGACTATGCCTTGTGTACCATAAATACCATGCCATATGGTAAAAATAGAAAGTATATGAGTAATACCGCAAAATAAAATAAATCCTGCAAAAAGGAAAAAGACACCTTTAAAATCAGTATCTTCTCTTTTTTTAACAATATAAATAAGTGCAAAAGGAATAGAGAAATAAGAAAAGGCAATTACCAAGTCCGAAATCAGATTTGTCCAAAGAATACCTGGATGCCATAAATAACAGTGTCCATGGGGCATATAATCCCCACTAAAAAAATGTTGAAGAAGTTCCATTGTTGAATAATTGCACTAATATTTATCACTGTAATATAACGAAGTATAGGATAAAAATTAAAATGCGTTATTAACAATTATGGGGAGATATGAATATCTTCTTGGTTTATCACTCAATATTTTGTTGGTTGAGTCTTTGTGGTTATAAGTAGCTATTTGTTCAGTTGAATTGCTTATGTCACACTGAGGCTGTTCAGTGAGAAAGGCTTTGATGTTTGATTGGAGATATTTTTATGAGGGCTAATATAAAAAGAGTCTCTTAGTTGCTAGAAATGTGGCTTTTAGCTGTCAAACAAACACTAATTACTTGTTTTCTTGCTAGAATACTCTATATTTTTATAAAGCTATTTTTTAAAGTTAACCCGAAGTTAGTTGTATTACTCAATTGTTTACTGTTATTGCCACACAAAATAAAAGGGAAATTTATGGGCTCTAAACAAATATACCTACCGACTCAAATTCTTGAAATCAAAACTCTTCAGAAAAACAGCATTATTTTAAATGTTTTAGTTTTTCCTAGTAGTTGCTTGCTGAGCAGAAGAGGAAAAAATGCATGAAAGTTTCTTTACGGCTTTATATAGCAGGTCATACCGTTATTTCTCAGCAAATTTATCATTATTTAGAAGACATTTTCAGTAGTAGAGATGATATTCAGTTTGAAATAGATGTTGTTGATGTGCTTGAGCGTCCTGATATAGCGGTAAACGATAAAGTTTTGGCAACCCCCACGCTGATTAAACGGTTGCCCTTTCCTAGATGTAAAGTTATAGGTGATCTGAATAATGGAGAGGCGGTATTAAACCGTTTAGGTCTTTTAGAGGGAGTAACCATACGATGATTAATGAAAATATAGTTCAATGAACATTGGTGAGACCGAGCTTTGAATCGTTAGTGATGGAAAGTCTGGTTGAGAACATCAGGCCTAATCCAATTTAATTGGGGATAAAGGGTAAGTATATGACGGATTATAATTCACATTCAGAAGCAAAAGTTCTATTTGTGAGCCACTCAGACCTGTCACGTCAAAATTTTAAACAGGAGATGAGGTTACCAGGGATAGATATCTGTTTATCTCCAAATTTACAACAAGCGTTAGAAGCCGTAAAGGTTAGTAAATATTCTCTTGTTGTCGTTGAGCATTATGTTTTTGAAGAAAATAGTTATTCAATGAATCACTTATCACTTATTGATGCTCTATGTAAATATATTCCCAGCAATTGTATCGTGTTATTGGTTGATGATGAACAAGAAGAAAATATTCATTTTCGGCAGTTATCAACAATGGATTTACAAATTGTTTATAAGCCTTGTTCTCAATCAAAGCTGCTGGATATTTTTAAACAGGCTACAGCATCTTCTCATTTACCTTCTTTTATTAACCTCAAAAATGATGCTCAGGGGTTAATTTCTACAGATTTTGATGGCCTTAAATTATTGTTGCTAGAAGATAATTATGATGATGCTGATTTGGTGCAAGAGTGTTGGTCAGAGTGGGATGCAGAAGGTAACAGTCATTTAACTCATTATGATCGACTTAGTAGTGCTTTAGAGGCGCTAGAAAAAGAGGAGTTTTCGTTAATTTTATCAGATTTGAATTTGCCTGATAGCCAAGGACTAGATACTGTCTCGAGTTTGTTAGCGGTCACTAATATTCCCATAATCGTCCTCACTGGTGATGAAGATGAGCATCGAGCGATTGCCGCCATGACATTAGGCATTCAAGATTATGTAAGCAAGAGTGAGCTGGATAGCAATAGTTTACGGCGGAGCGTGCATTACGCAATCGAAAGAGAAAAAGCACATCAAGAGTATAGTAAACTTCTTAATAATAATCCTGATGGTATCGTTGTTTTAGATGAGCACGGAAAGGTGTTATTTGCTAACGAAGCAGCAGGACGGTTATTTGGCTGTACTAGTGCTGAATTAACAGAGGAGACATTTGGTTATCCAATAGGAGGTGGAGGCCAAAACGCTGTTGAGATACAAAGTTGCGCTGGTTACTATTTAGAAATGAATGTGGTGAATATGAGTTGGAAGGGGCATCCTGCGCATATAGTGTCACTTAGAGATATTACTCAGCATAAAAAGTTGCAGGAACAGCTTATTTATAATGCAAATCATGATCCACTAACGGGGTTGGCGAACCGCACTTTGCTAGCAGAACGTCTATCTCAGGCTATCAATAATTCTCAACGCTCTTCAGAAAGTCTAGCCATTATGATGTTGGATCTTGATCGTTTCAAATTGATTAATGACAGTATGGGGCATGATGTTGGTGATAGTCTTTTAAGAGAATGTGCGGTTCGCTTAAAAGCCGCGTTACGTAAATCTGATACTTTGGCTAGAACTGGCGGCGATGAGTTTGTGATTGTTCTGCAATATTTGGGAGAAATTGACTCGGTTACAGGGCTAGCGAGTAAAATATTAGCTCGTATGGAAAAGCCTTTTATTTTGGCTGGAAAGTCATTTTCAATTACCACGAGCATTGGTATTGCTTGTTATCCAAAAGATGGAGAAAATGCAAGTAGCCTGCTTAAAAATGCTGATGTGGCTATGTATCGCTCAAAAGAAGCGGGACGAAACTGTTTTCAGGTTTATGATGCCGATTTACATCAACAAAGTATGCAGCGCTTAACCCTTGAAAGTGAACTAAAACAAGCCCTGTTAGGCAAGCAGTTTGAATTACATTATCAACCTCAACATAGCTTATCGGGATTAGCTAGCGTTGAAGCTTTATTACGTTGGCGACACCCAACGAAAGGGCTGTTGCCACCGGCGGACTTTATTCCCTTATTACAAAAAACCGGGCTTATCCGTGAGGTTGAAGTTTGGATTATGCATACTGCATTAAATCATTTAAAGCATTGGCATCAAACAATTTCACCATCGTTACGTATGGCCATTAATATTTCTGCATCGACACTTCAAAACGATAATCTCTATAAGCAAACTAAGCAGCTATTGAGCTATTATGAAATTCCTGCTCACTGTTTGGAAATTGAAATTACAGAAAGTGTCTTGCTTAATCACACTGAGATTGCAAGTCAGGTCCTTAATGAGTTAAAAGCGATGGGAGTGGATATTGCTATGGATGATTTTGGTACTGGATATTCTTCTTTAAGTTATTTATTGGAGTTTCCGGCATTTAGTACATTAAAAATTGACCGCAGCTTTACTATGAAGCTTGAAACTGATGAGCGTGCCCGTTCTGTAATGGGGGTTATTTTAGAACTGGCTCATGCGCTCAATATGCGGGTTGTTGCTGAAGGAATAGAGACTCAAGGGCAATTTCAGTTATTAAAACAAAAAAATTGTGATTTATACCAGGGGTATTTATTTTCAAAACCTTTGCCTATTGATGAGTTAGAGAAATATTTTAGGCAAAAGAGGCAAATTTCTGACTGGTAAGGAGTCGTAATTGGTTTATGTATTCAAGCCGAGAATATAGGTCAGCAGCTGGCTGATAGGTAACCATCTACTTAATCTCATCATTTATTGAGACATATCTCACAAACATCAGTAAGAATTACCTACTCACAAGCTTAAAGTAGCGTTGTATTATTTACACCATAAAATAACAACATACTTAATGGACTTTACAAATGAATGCTCAATACCGAAAAAATGGTTTTATTCCTCCTGTTTATTTCAATCGTTCTAGCAGAATTTTTAACAATGATAGTGGATATTACTATAAAACTCGTGAAGGCGAAGTGCGAGGCTCATTTCCTACAGAGGCTGAAGCGCGTTATGATCTTAACCACTTTGTGGAGCTAATACAGTTAGAGCAAGAACTACAGAGCATGGATTTTCAAGTCGCAGTTTAAATCTCAGCCATATAAAGTGGTGATAATATAGCCAGGTTTTTTCTGTCTGTTAAAAGTTATAAGCTTTGGGAGGTTCTCTCTGGTAACCTCCAGTTTTTCTCTAATCTTTCTTGTTATTTTCTATTTCCTATTTTTAATGTTCGATAATTGTTAAGTTCCATCGTTGGTTGAGCAAAAATAGCGACGCTTCAAAATATAATAAAAATATAAATTTTTTTCTGATAAAGCTTGAAATTTTATTACTGTGACCTTATTTCATTTGTGCAGGCAAGTTGCCCTTATGGCGCTTTCCTGAAATTTATTGCTTTTATTTTATGTTGCTTCTAACGGAGGATATATTATGAACACAATTGATTTAACCCCACTTTATCGCAGTAGTATCGGCTTTGACCGTTTGGCATCTCTGCTTGATAGCGCGTTAACCTCTGATACAACGGCTAGCGGTTATCCACCTTATAATATCGAAGTTCTTGATGATAATGGTTATGCGATTACTGTTGCTGTTGCAGGCTTTTCTAAAGAGGAGCTTAACATTCAGGTTGAAAAAGGAGTACTTACAATCCGTGGTAATAAGACTGATAAAGACGAGCACGAGTACTTATATCAAGGTATAGCCAATAGAAGTATTGAGCGTAAGTTTAATTTGGCGGACTATGTTGAGGTGACAAGAGCTGAGCTTTCTAATGGATTATTAACCATCAGCCTTGTCAAAGATATACCTGAAGCGATGAAACCCAAGACGATTGCCATTAATCAAAGTGGTAAAGTTCTTGATTATAAAGTAGATAAGGAAAAAGAAACTCAAGAAGAAAAAGTTGCTTGAGTAATTAAATATAGAGAACGCACTGAATGTGCGTTCTCTACTATTTTATTTTAATTAGAATAACAGCCTGTTTCTTGTTGTATAGTGCCAGGCTGTATATTTAGAAAAATTCAGCTTATTCAAATTCAAAATACATTCGATAAGTGGTTTGCCAGATAGGAAAAGGCAAGTCAAAAAAGAAACCACTGTATTGTGTAAGAGATTGATCAGTAAACTTTGAACATGAATCTAGTATTTCGGCAATATTTGAGTTTGGTATGAGTAAATCAATATTATCTATGCCGGGTTCGAAAAGGCTGATAGATGGTGAGTCGGCCAATCTTTCATATAATATTTGGGCTGAATGATGTCGATGTTCATGAACTTTTAAACTTGATGAATAACACCCTGATTTTATATTGCATTGGCGCGCTAGTGTTTTTTCCATTAGTACTAACAGGGTAAGCCTTTTTGCCGGGACTCTGTTAGCAATACCAAAAATGCAACTATCCATTTCCTTTTTATGTTGATGCTCTAACTGGATTGCTGCTGGTTCATAGCGACCACAGGCGACATCAAAGTTGGTATTTTGTTTGCCAAACATAAAGGCATTTTTTCTGTGGTTGATGCCAATATATTGTTCTTTAATTTGTGGGGTAGAATACTTTTCTAATACAAAGCTTTTTTCTTGCGTTTTATCAAAAGGAGAGGACACATATGCTGGAATAAATTCTGGATCTTTTAATTCAACTGGGCTTTCATTACCTGAAAATGGCTGTAGAAAAGGTCTTGCACCATCTTTTAGTTCTATATTTTTTCTCGATGCAATAATGAATTCTGAAACATAATTTTCCTTGGTAGGTGAAGTATTAATTAAATGGATACCTAGATAGTGTTCAACGCTTTCACCACTGAGGTTGTAATTGTAGAGATAGGCCTGATGTCTAATATTAACAGAGTCTTGAAGAGATATTTTCGCTAAAGATTGAGCATCTGAATATTCATCAAGCATTTTTTTGAGTGATTTTTGACTTTTGCCATTTTGGAAAATAATTTTTGCGTAATTATCTGTAATATCTTTTAATTGCGTTAATTGAGAGTTACCTATATCTGAAGGTAAGGTATCAATAATTGACTGTAAAGCAGCAACGCCAGGTAGAGCGGTTAAAAACTCACAACCAGAACTAGTTCGGTTGACTGCACTAAACAATCTCTGACAGCTAGAAAGACTATTTCCTGTTGCCCTTGCTAGGCCACTAGCAGTCTGAACCTCCCACGGGAAACCTTCTAGTATATTTTTTAAGGAATTTCTTAATTGCTTTCCCTGCTGTTCTAACTTTTTTTTGTCTTGTTTGGTTAACACGATGCGCCTTATCTACGTTAGATATATTTAACGTTTAAAAATTTAAACAACCATTACTTTTAACTAATTCAACTCGTATTCAAAATAGATACGATAAGTTGAAAGCCAGGGTGGATAGTCCACTACTAAACAATATCCTACAGAATTTTCTTTTGAAAGCTGATTGGCTTCAAGCGCACTTTCAATTAAGTCATGAACCTCTGGTATTTTGAGCTTTTCTGCAAGAGAGTCTTCAGCAGGAGAAAAGCAAAGTAGAGGCGTGTCGGTATAAAAACGATCATTCCAATTATCTTCGAGAGTATAAAGATCTTCTTGGGCTTTTTGACTGCTAGTATACAGGCCAGTTCTAGCTGTTGCTTTTGAAGCCAAGCTTTTTTCCAATAAGGAAATCAAAATCATTTTTTGAGTCGGTGAGTGACACTCAATGCCATGTATATCTAGTTGTTTTTTAGAGGTTAATGGATGTGTTTGGCTTGTTCGATCAATATGCCCAAGAGTGATTTCGCCTCCAGTTTTAAAGTCGTTTGCTTCCGATAAGTTATAAACTTGTGAATTGCCAAGTAACCCATGTCCGGTAAAGCAATCAACAGCGCTAGGAGAGGTTAAATCTTCTAGGAGAAATTGAAAAGTACTGTCAACAACTAAGTCGTGTAGCTCTCTTCGCTTAATCGAAGTGGGCTGGTTTAAATGATAGTTTTTTTCATTGCCAACAAAAGATTGAACAAATGATCTTGAACCATTGAGGAACTTGACTCCTTGTCGGTAAGCTATGACTACTTCTGACAAATAGTCAGAAACGTGTTTGTTGGGAGTCACACAATCAACCCCTACACTAAGTTGGATTGATTCTTTACATAATTGCTGGTTTAACTCATAAAGTTTTTTACGTGCGCTTAATCCTTGATCCACCCCACTATCATTGGCTTTATTGATAGTATCAAATGCATTTTTTAGCTGGTTTTGACTCATAGTTAGTGAGTGCAATGTAGAGTAAAGGAGTTCATTAGCACTCGTGATTACCATTATTCCTTCTTCAGAAATATTTCTATCAGCTAATTTTTCTATGACTCTGCTGATGCCAGCAGGAGAAGGTAATCCACAAATTACTTGAAAACCATTATAGGAGGGTTTGGACATTTGTAGCAGGCGTTGAGCCGTCGAACGGCTGACACCGCACCATTTAGCGAATGAACCTGTTGTTCTTGCATTGTTGGGTAAATGGGAAACAAAGCGCTTGATATAAGCTTTTATTCGTTCACCTTCTCGCTCTATGCTACTAATTTGATTCTTTGTTAGTGTTAAGGACACAAAGTATACACTTTAAATGGTTTATTTCTAGGGTATAAGTTAATAGTTTTTACCCATTGATGCAACTCTAAGCAGAAAGCAAGCCCTTAGATATGTTAATCTAGTCACCCAATTAGACTGTACGTAGCTTATTTATCTTTAATCGAAACAGCGTAAATGCTCTGCCGATATCTACTTTCGTTTAAGATGCCTACTTTCGTTTAAATAGTGTACATATTAAGAGTCGTATAGCAAAATAGGCTTCTACTTAGAAAGTGATATTGTTATATTGATTTTAATTAAGCTTTTAAATGACAGTCTTAAATGTTCCCAGATATAAAGGGACTTCCTGTTATTTTTTATAATAAAAATTAACAGCTAATGTCGACTATGTCATAATTTGTATTCACATGAAACTATCAATAAAACACTCGAACAAATAGCTGAATATTAGGGTGGGTTTTACGAGTCAGAGAGAATTATGGTAACTCCAATAATTATATTAGCTTTACTAGCTTGTCCAATTATCATTGCCTTTTTACGCTGCAAAATTATGAATACCACACTTGAGGTGAATAAGTTTGCGTGTTGGGGGTTAGGATTAACTTTTTTCTTTTTCTTTATTGGGCATTTGGTGAAAAGTGCTGGTATGGTTGAAATGCTTCCACCATGGGTTCCTTATCGTTTAGAAATTATTTATTTAACTGGTGGACTTGAATTATTAGTTGGAATCGCTTTATTTCTACAACAGTATCAGCGGTTTGCCGCTAAAGTGGCAATTGTTATTTTTGTTATTTTCTTTCCTGCAAATATCTATGCCGCATTCAATGGTGTCGGCTTAGGTGGTCACCAGTGGGGGCCGAGTTATTTATTAATTCGTGGGCCATTGCAAGTTATCTTAATTGCGTGGGCTTACTTTTTATGCATAAAAGATCGCAATAAACAGTTGAGTTAAGGGAGAAAAGATGGGAGTCACTTATTGGTGGATGCATCCTACTCCATGCGTATACCCCGGAGAGCAATGCTGTAAGATGTTCCAGTTGCCAAACGACTGCGATATATCATGAAAGTTTCGATAGCTATCTATGTGTCTATTGTAATATTTGGCTTGAAAAAAAGTGTACTGATTCTGAGTGTGACTATATAGCTAGAGCAAAATAAATTGGCATTATCCATCACGATAATTGAACGAGAAGAAATTTTAGGTAACAAGTCCTGGGTTAACCATGCATAAAATACATCTTCTTATTAGTTAATTAATTTAAATTTTTGGAAAATAGTTGTTCATGAATAAAATTGACTTTTCTTTATATCAACAAATCGTTGTTTTAACGGGGGCTGGTATTTCTGTTGCGTCAGGGTTAAAGACTTATCGCGGCGCCGGTAGTGATTCTTCGGAATATGATTTTGCTGATTATGGCCATATCGATAGGCTTAAAGATGATCCTATGAAAGTCTGGAAACTCTATGGGAAGTTGCGTAAGGATATTATTCAAGCTCAACCCAACTCTGCTCATTACTCATTGGCTGAATTTGAAAGACGACTTTTACCGAACCAGAATTTTACTTTAATCACTCAAAATGTTGATGGTTTACACCAAAAAGCAGGGAGTAAAAATATCGTTGAGCTTCATGGAAATATGCATAAAACTCGTTGCTCCAATTTAGAATGTAAACTCGTACCTTTTAAGGATGAAAAAGTTTACACTGAGCTACCAATTTGCGATCTTTGTAAATCGCCTCTATTACCTGATGTAGTATTGTTTGGTGAAAAAATTCCCGCGTTTGCTGATTGGAGTTCTAAGCGAGCATTAAGAGAGTGCGATTTGTTTATCGCTGTCGGCACTTCTGGAACGGTTTCTCCAGCGGCTAATTTTGTGCGCTCTGCTGAATATGCCGATGCTAAAACTATACTTGTTAATTTAGAACCGATGGAACCTAAAAATCCTGCCTTTCAGGATGAAATAAATGGCAAAGCTGAGGAGTTGTTACCTAGGTTAATGGCGTAAAGTTATTGTTTTTATTTTCTAGAGTATATTGATACCAGTTTCCGATATACGCCTGCTTAGTACAAAAAATATTCGATTTATTTCTTTTATATCACCAATTCGCTCGTTAAATTTTTACAACTAGAATCTTAAAATTATTGGATTTTAAAGAAGTAAGTCCTAGATATAGCCAATAAAAAAGGCCAACCGATAATGGGTGGCCTTAGTTGAGATGACGGACGCCTATCTAAGAGTTGTGAAAATTTTAGTTTAGTTAAGAAGCTACTCAAGTTAAGAGGAATATATTTGCCATGTTCGAAGTCTTCCCACCATTTTTTATACAAAGTCGTTGACTCTTAATTCATTACTCGCTTTAGCTCTTGGTGCAATGATAAAATTGCAGCCAAAATCTGCAACTTCAAAATCTGCAACTTAATTTGCACATCAATCACCGGAATATTATTGGTTAATAAAGATAAATAAGGGCATTCATGAGGATTGGAATAAAAAGAACGCTAAAAAGAAGTCAAATAAAAAGAAATCAAATAAAAAGATTGCAAAGTTATCGGTGGTATTGCTTAGTTTTTTTGCTATTTAGTGTTAAGTCATTTGCTTCATTACAGTTTGAACGAATAGGTGCTGATGAAGGTATTGCCAGTGAGTACATTTGGGAGTTAATGGAAGACCATAAGGGCAACCTTTGGATTGGAACGATGGAAGGGTTGAGCTGGTATGATGGTAAACATGCACTGACGATTAAAAAGTCTGGAGCTGATATTTCGGGTATTGACGATAATTTGATTCGTGAAATTCACCAAACGAGCGATCGTAGTATCTGGGTTATGACCCATAAAGGTGTTAACCTACTTAAACCTGATAGCAACCAATTTGTACATTTTGAAGACCTGCCTACAGCCCCCTATCGCAGCCTGTTTGAACTACAAAATGGCAAGGTGATTGTCAGCTCTACCAAAGGTTTTTATCTGCTCGATCCGTCTTCTTTGAAAGTTCTTAAGCAATACGACAATAGTCTCACTGGCGATGTGCGTAAAATATTGCGTTGGCAAAATGAATGGCTTTTTAGTTCACCTAAAGGGGTTTTCCGTTGGTCTACTGATACTGAAAAGTTTCAGCAATTGGTTGGTGGAAAAGCAGGTGTTGAGTCCCCACCTGTTATGCGTGTGGTGCCGTTGTCAGAGAAGCGTTTTTTACTCACTACATTGGGTCAAGGGCTATGGCTTTGGCATTATGATGATGAGGTGAATCATATACAGCCTTTGTTAACTGGCAATACTGACTTTGATACATCTGATATTTTTAATGTGGTGATAGAAAATGGTGATATTTTATGGATAGGCTCTGATGTCGGTTTGTATCGCGGAGTTTTGAAGGGAGACAAGTTATCTGTTGAAGAAATAGCAATGACAGCTCACGGCGTGGAGGCGGTATCTACATCAGATGTGTTAATGACTAGTACCGGAGAATTGGCAATTGCCACAGAAAAAGGAATATTTATTACTTCACCGACTCAATATTACCTTTCAGTAGTTGGTAAACCAGAGTTAACTAAACCGGTAGTAAGAACTGTGTTGCAGGATGATAGCAACCAAATTTGGGTGGCGACTCTCGGCGGTGGGGTAAGTAAATTCTCTAAAGATTGGCGACTGCTGGATACCTTGACCACCGAACATCCAGAATATCCACTACTGGCTAATACGGTACAAGCAATTCATTTAGATAGTCAAAATACGTTATGGATAGGAACCGATGGTGGCTTATCATCCCTTAATCTCAACACGGGGCAGTTTGTGGCAAAGCATGAACTCGATAATTTTGTGACTTGCGCAGGATATAAACGCGATGTAATTCATTCTATTGTTGAGGATCGACAGAATAATCGGATGCTATTTGGTGGTATCGGTCTGTTACATGTTCGTGAGCAGAACTCAGGGACATTCAATACTATTAAAGGGAAGCGTCAACCTAACTCATTACCCTGCGGGCAATATATTGATTTACAAACGGGAAACGGCAAATACTATATTGCGGGAATTAGCCGTTTATCAGTAATGGATGCGGCTTCTCTAAAAGTTCGTAATCTGGATCTAAAAGAACAAATTTCTGATATCACTGCTGCTTTTATTTCCTTTGGCAAGGTGCAGAATAACCGCTTAACTGTAGCTGGTGGTGCTGGATTGCTGAAGATAAACCTGGAAAATGACACAGTAACCCCCATTGCTCCAAAAGCATTGTCAGGTCGCTTTTTTTCCTCTGTCTTAGAAGATGAAAGTGGCTATTGGTTGGGATCGACCAAAGGCTTATTGTATTTAGATAAAAATGTACCAGACAAAGCGCGCATTTATAGTCGAAAGGATGGTTTGCCGAGTGAACAATTTAGCCTTCATGCCGCCTATTTATTGCGAGATGGAGGGCGAGACGGATTGCAAAATGAAAAATTAGCGTTTGGCACGGAAAATGGTGTAATAATTTTTGACAAAAATAAAGTGCCAGGCCATGAATCTGCACTTGCGCCGCAGATTAACTATTGGTCTGTTAGGAAGCAGAGAGGAGAAGAGCACAATATCGCTGGACTGATGGGGGATTTGTCTAATGAGGTTTACGTGTTTCCTTACGATACTTCAGGGTATGAGTTTTGGCTGACTACTCATCATTGGCTTCATAAGAAAAATTATCTATATAGTTACCGTCTAAAAGGTTACTCGAACGAATGGGCTAACATTCCTAAACAGACTAATCGAATCAGCTATAGCTTTTTACCCACAGGACAATATGAGCTGGAAGTGAAGATTCAGTCTCCAACCGGTTTGACGACTCAACCACATTCTTTAGCGCGGTTTGAAGTGGAAAAAACTTGGTGGTTAGCAACGCCCATGATTCTGTTGTATGTTGCGATGTTGTTTTTTGTTATTTGGGTGGCGGTATGGTTACGTACTCGCATGATTCGCCGAGCCAATGTATTGCTATCGAGCAAGGTTGAGTCGCAAACTGCCCATTTAGCGAAGCAGGCGAATCAACTTGAGCAACAAAAAAATCAACTACAGAAATCTTTAAACTACAAAGAAGATTTGCTTGCTAATATTTCTCACGAACTAAAAACGCCTTTGACCTTAATGACAGGGATCATAGAGAGCGAGAACTCGCATATTGATAAGCCCTTAAGCCTGAAAAAGTTAATACATCGAATTAGTCGACTGATGGATAATATGCGGATGTTGTCAAGTGACATTAGTGAGCGGCAGGGAGAAGAAAGTTATAATTATCAGGTTAATGAATTCGTTGAGTTTTACTATGCTACTTATTGCAGTTTAGTGAATCGGGAGCGGTTATCACTGACTGCAAATGATGATGTTGTAGTGAGCTGTCAGGTTGATGCGCTTGACAAGATTATTACTAATCTCATCAACAATGCGATCAAGTACTCCCCACCAGAAACTCAAATTCAAATAATTTCTGAGTGTCGGAATAATTGTTGGGAATTTTCTGTCATTAATGAAGGTAAAGGAATTTTGGCAGAGCAACTAGACTCGATTTTTTTGCGTTATGTGCAATTAGGCGAAAGTAATAATACTTATGGATTAGGGTTAGGGCTGCCATTAGTAAAATCACTGGTGGAGCAAGAAGGCGGGCAAATAAAAGTTGTTTCCGAACCGAATGTTCGTACAAAAGTTACTGTCAGTCTACCGTTAGTACAAGCAGTAGATGATGTTAAGGGGATAAAAGCGGATACTTTGAATGAAGAATACCGTGCCTGGATAATGGCTGAAATCGAGTTTTCTGAAGTTTCTGATTCAGGTGATGATGAGAGCGAAATTCAACAAGACGAATTGGTTAAACCTTTGCTCTTTTGCATTGACGATAATAAACAATTGCTAGATCAACTGAGGGATCAATTGAGTGGCAAGTTCATGGTACGCTGTTTTCTTGATCCTAAACAAGCACTGCAGGAAGCTATTGAGTGTATTCCTGATATCATTATTAGTGACATAATGATGCCGCAGATGGATGGTCATCAGTTACTCAAGGAAGTTCGCCAGCAAGAATTGCTTTCCCATATTCCTGTTGTTTTGTTGACTGCAAAAGCAGATAGAAAAAGCCAAATGAGCGGTTTGTCTGCTCTGGCTGATGATTACATTATCAAACCTTATGACTCTGCCTTGTTGAATGCTAAGTTGGAAAATGTTTTGGGGCTTCGTGCGTTGCTCAAAGCGCGTTATGGCTTGGATTCAAAAAGAAACCAGCCCGTCGAGTCGCAACAAACTAAAGATAGAGTTTGTTCAGCTCTAATTGCTGGCAACGAGAAGGAAAAAAGTTTTATGCAGAAAGTAGTCGCTTGTATTGAGCAAAATCTCAGTGATCCGAGTTTTAATGTGAAACAACTCAGCGAACAATTATTTTTATCTGCCTCTCAATTACGTCGCAAGGTAAAAGCAATATCAGGCTATTCTCCCAAAGATACAATCCGCATTATGCGTTTGGAAACAGCGGCTGAGATGATCAGAAAAGGGGAGAGCTTAAAGTCAATCTCTTTTAATCTTGGTTTCTCTAGCCAGTCACACATGGGAACTCAGTTTAGAGCTTATTTTGGTGTTACACCAAAGCAGTACTACGAGTCTGCAGAGTTACCAGTCAGTGATAGAACGGTCATGGAAGTAAAGGACATTTAAATTCTGATGTGAGCTAGTAGATGTGAGCTAGTATTTGAGCGGGGATATTTGAGAGATATTATTGGAAACCACCCAATTTATCACCAATGATTTAAATAATGGGATCAGACTTTATTCCCGTTAATTTAATCATTTGATGAAATTTTAGTTATTAATCAATAGGCGCTTGAATGCTTTGGGGGTAACGCCAAAATAATGTTTGAATTCTTTGTTTAAATGGCTTTGATCGACAAACCCTGAAGAATAGGCAAGCTGTGAAAGTGAGTTAATATTGTATGAACTCAAATAATCTTTAATCTGATTGATCCTAATAATTGATTGAAACTTTTTGGGAGAAATTCCAATATGTTCATTAAACCAGCGCCGAGCAGTTCTTTGAGTGACGTATTCTTGCTCGACGAGCTTTCTCACTTGAATACTGGGCTGATGTATTATGTAATTGATTAAATTATCCAGCTTGTTATGAGTATGGCCTTGACGCATAAGAGCCGCAGTTAACAGATGATTAGCTTGAGAAATAACATTATTATGATTTTCAATTGAGCCTAGTGAAGCGAGATTTTTAAAAAAATCCTCATTCATTGATACACTACCATTGGTAAGGTGACTAACATTCATTGGAAAAAAATGTCTCGTCTGGCCTGGGCGAAAACGAATTCCGAAATACCTTGCCCCAAGCTCTAATGGAGCCAATGCCACTTGAGTCGCTGTACCGAAACAAAACACTTTGACCGTTTTAGAGGTAGAAACCACAATATCAACCACTCCGTCAGGCTCTACCTTGTGAAACTCTTGGCAGGTGTTATACCCTAGCCAATACACTTCTATATACTGTGATAGACAGCTTGCTGGGGAAAAGTACTTTACAGGCTCATTGAAGAAGCCTTCCATTATCATCTCTAGAGTGGGCTTAAGTAATTTCATATTTGTGTCTCATATCTAGAATGGTTTTGTCAGTTCAATATTTAACAATATCATTTTTATTCCATTATTCCATTATTCCGTTAGATGGCAAACTATCATAAGTGACTCCGATACAAAGTGAGTAAAAGTCATTATCCAAATTCGGTTGAAACTTCACTGATTATCCTCCTTAAACCTTATCAATAATTTTTAGGAAAAGCCAAGCTATGCGCGTTTTGAGATACTGATTGCGCGAAATTTGGTAATAGATATTGGAGGGAAGTGCGTAAACTGTGTTTCAGTTTATTGTTGTTATAGTCGTCTTGGAGTTTAGTTTTTATGAATTTGTATTTTCGCTTGATTTTTACTTTATTGAGAAACTTTTATTCAAAACAGTTACATCCGTTAGTTCCAGTAAAAAGCAATTTTCGTGTGATGCCTTGGGACCTTGATGCCTTTGGTCATATGAATAATGGCCGCTATTTGCAGATCTCTGATGTAGCCAGGGTCGATTGGATGAGCAAAGCAAATATTTTAAATGCTTTATTAAAAAATCGATGGGGGGCTGTGTTGGGTGGAAATCTCATTCGCTATGAACAAGCGCTTAATATCTTTCAAAAATACACGGTAAAAACAACCGTTGACTGTTGGGATGAACGTTGGTTTTACATTCGACATATTTTTATTTCAACGAGTGGTAAAACTGTAGCTAAATGTCTGACCAAAGCGGCACTTGTTGGAAAACAGGGGTGGGTTGGTACTCAACCGATTATTGATCAAGTGGTGCCTGGTTTAGAGTCGCCTCAGATGCCAATAGATTTCCGAAACTGGTTGATGGCGGAAAGTTTGATTGACCACACACCGCCGTTTGAACGCCTAAAATCTATTTAGTTATCGAAGGTGGTTTGCCATTCGTAAATAATACGGCGCAAATTAGGGCAGCCTACACCGCTGTCTCCAGATTAATTGAGCTGGAGACAGTTTAGAATTGTTATAATCTTAATCTATATTGTTCGGGTTTTCCAGGATGTATAGGTAACCGCGGTTAGAATTAAAGACCAATGTCTTGCCCAAACTTATTAACGGAGTGACGAATTATATTGAGATGGGAGACGTCTGTTTCATAGGATTTTCTTGGGAATCTCTTGTGCCCTGTAAAGCTTGTCTCTTGAACTTGGATATGTCCCGATTCTACCTGGCTTCCCCAATAAGGGTTCGTTCCCCAAAAACCAAGTTTGCCGCCGGTTCGTTTATTTCTTTGATAAAAATTATGGGCACTTTTGACATTGTTGTATTTTAAATTGAATACTTTTTTATCACTCAAACTATGCGGATCAAATGTAATCAGTTGATCAATAGTAACTGGCCCATTTTTTCTTCGACCCAGTGCGTTCGCCACGTTGATTGCCGCGTTTCCTCCTCGACTATATCCAATTAAAACAACTTTGTATCCCGCTTTTTTTAAACCTATAACTACATTCCTAATGTCCACTTCATGGTTAGCTTTAAACATCAGGCCGCCTTTTCCTTCTATCAAAGCTTTTAAATTTTGGTTTTCATATCCTTTTTTGTTAGCGCCATAGATTCCAATATAAAAAACTTTAGAGTTCTCTGCTTTGTCTTGTTCAGATTCATCAGGTGTTTGTTCTTTAGGAGACTCACCTTCTTCTTGGAGCCCACTCGGATCCCAGGCATTAATAGGATTATTGGACGTGTAGTGATAAAGGTTGTAACTGTGAGCCAGGTAAGGGTTAAAATCTCTGGCGGGGTCCGGTGTTAAGAATCGTCCGTCAGTTGGATTTTGATATCTTGCTTGCATGTAAATCAAGCTTGTATCATCATCACTGTGAACACCGGTATAGCCGTAGGCACCTCGGTGTTTCTGGGTGTCATTCTGGAATAACTGCTGACCGTAAGGTGAATATTCGTTACGAATTAGATTGTTATCATCATTACTCCAGCGAACAACTGGATTACCCATACGGTCAACGAAGGTAAATTGTCGCTCTTCATCATAAGCGTTAGTATCGACATTGCGCTCATGATTGATAGTCAGTACATTATTGCCATTCATGCCAACGAATTCTTTTACAGCATCCGCTTTCAAAGGTTCTGTGTTGTCGCTCTTGCGCAATGTGGCAAACCCATAGGTTTCTTGCTTTAGGATTTCGCTACCCGCACCCAGCTGGTTAAGTATGAGTTTGTTGTCTTTTGCCTTGAAAGATGAAAGTCTTTTCCCCGATGCGTTATAGCGATAGGCCTCGACAATTTGTAATGAGTGTTTATCTTTGATGAGTTTCAGGCGACCACTGTGGTCATAAAAGTATCGATATGCGTCATCTTCTTTTAGTCGTCCCAATTCATCATAACGCCAATTGTCGCGATGATAACCATTAGTATATTCGGTTGATGGAAGGGCTCGCATATCTTCAATGGCACCATGCTCGGTCAGATTGCCTTGCGAGTCGTAACGATAGTTAATGGGGTGGTTGTTGAAATTAAACAAGCTAAGCTGGCCTTGCTGGTTATAACCGTAGTCAACGGAGTAGGTTACCATTTTATTTTTGGTTGAATCGCTTTTGCCGGACTGAAGTCCGAGTCCAAGTCCATTATATTGGTAACCACTTAAGAAACCGCTGACATCATAGCCATGCATGGTGGCTCGATACCATAGGTTGTTGGATTGTTTGATTGAGCGTTGAGTAAGATTACCGAGCGCATCATAGTGATTAGACTCGGTGATATTGTCATTACATTCGACTTGCCAGTCGGTTACTAAACCTGCCTCATTGTAGTTGCTAATGCATTTGACGGGAGTATTTTGGTGATTTATTCGTTTCACCGCGCCTGCTAAATTATATTGATAACTTTGAATGTGTTCCTTGTTGTCAATTTGATAGGCAATGAAATCGATTTGCCCTTGTGCGTTGTATTCGAGGGCTAGCTCTTGTTTGACTAACGCAAGAGCAGTGCTGGTTGATAGTACAAAATAAATGCAGCTGTATCTTAGTATGTTTTTCATATCTGAAAGTTCATTCGATATCTTGTTGAATTATCTTTCTATCATATTTCCTCTTTGCTCTTGTTGTTTATTAAGGAATGAGCATTCTTTGCTAAAAACCGCGCATGCATCGCTCCGTGTGCGCAGAAAACCGCTTAGATGCTTGTTTGTTGATAAAGCGCGCGCGTTCTGTTGTATGTTTTACTCTCTCATTTTTTTAGGATCGGTGTTCTAAATCCCATGTTTAAAACGGAATGAGATATGCGAAATTTGAAAGCATTTGTAGTATTAGTTTTAGTAACCATTTTTGCTTTTCCGGTTCTTTCAAATGAACCGGAAAAAGATAGCATCTTTAAGCCCATCGATCCGATGACATCGAGTATTGAAGAGTTTGGTAACACAATGAGTGTACCTTTCGTTAACATTAACGAATATACTGGCAAAGTATCTTCTACCTTGGGTTCGTTTGGTTCAGGCAAGCTTCCACTATCACTTCATTATTTACAGAACGTGTTTGAAGCAAGTAGCGAATCTCAACAAATTTCAATGAGTAATACCGGTTTGGGGAAGCAGTTTCATTGGAATATTGGTTATCTTGCCGTCAATCCTTATCGTCCTTCTACAAATTCGTCAAACAATAGCCCGGCAAACAAAGGTCATAATCTTGAAGTGGTATTAGTCGAGCGTGGAACAGAAAATAACTTCTACCGTGATACCGTTTTTCAAACTAAACATCCTGCGTTAAATGGAGTAAAAGGAGGAAATGTAGAGAGTGTCATTATATGCTCGATACATAACAGCGAACATCGGCAAGCCGTTGAGCATCTCTATTCGACAGGTGTTGGAGAACTTCCTTGTGTCGATCCGTCCCCGAATATGGATAACCATTTCTTAGATGCAGATGGTCGAAGGCTTCAAAGACTTGTCTTTGAGAATGAAGGGAAACGACGGCCTTTGTTTGGGCTTGAAACCTATCAACTAGTAGATAATGATGGAACTGTAACGACTTTCTATCCGGCGAGCGACAATATGACCTTTGCCACTTATTTACCCGCATATTACTATCCCGTTAGAAAGGTTTTCCCAAATGGGGAAATGGTTGAGATCCGCTACAACGGTATTGGCATTTATGGACTGACGGTTCCGGAGGATACTGATGAGTTGTTCCATTTATCAGGAAGACAACGAGGAGAATTTAAACCTCAGTTTCTGCGTGACAGTTTGAGTCGCGGACTGATTGTGCATTATGGTAAAGATGACACTAAGCTATCTTCTTTCGGAAAGCCCATCGCGGTAACGCAGCAAACTTTTATTAATCCTGTCAAAGACTCATCTCCAGATAACTACTTCGAACCGGATCGTTGTAAAATTAATCAAGGAACTTGCCAACTGTTCACAAATATTTTTTACGACCTTAATATCATTGAGATGTCTTCGGCGTTAGGTCATAAAACAAGCTACGAGTTCCGGCCTTTAGCAGAAAATGAGAATGGTTATTCGCCAGGAAGCTTATTAGAAAAAGTAACCTCTCCAACAGGCGGCATTGTTGATCTTGCTTACGACGCTATTGAACTCCCAAAAGTTGTCCACATTCCCCGAGGTCATGGTGAAGGAGGTACTTACTGCCCGGTTGAGTCTAATACTAATTGTGTCTTTTTGGTTGAAAACTACTATGCCAGCCACCGAGTTACTCACGCCACCTATCAAGGAATGCGATACGATTTCTCTTACCGAGTTGCTAGTGAAAGTGATCTTCCTGAACTCCGTCCATTTACTGCAAAAACTGATGCGCATCTAACGCAATTTAGAGTTGATGTAAAAGGTTATGATATCTCACTCGATCAAGAGAATACCGATAAGGGTTTCTTGAATAAAAATTCAGGCTCGGCGATCTATCATCGTACTACTTTCTATCATCATCATGATATGTATCTTGGACAGCCTCGAGTCAACACAACGAAAGATTTAATAGGGCATGCTCTTGGTAAAAACGAAAGTTACGTTAATTCGTCCGGGCAAAAATCAGGGCGCTCGGAGCACTTTATTCATGAGGCATTTGAGTACACCAATTCAGATGCCGTGTATGAGTTTGGTGAGGCGCAAGGCAATGGTGATACGCATAAAGTTACCAGACTCAAAAGCCATCGAATTAAAAAGGATGGTGTATGGGTCGTTAGCCATAAAGAGTATCATCGTGCTCTTATTCAATCGATACCCAAACGTAATCATGTTCACTCAGTCTATTTTCATTCACCACAACCTCGATCTATTGTCCGATATATGGAGGGACAATCATCAACCCAAAGGCTTTGGCAAAATTTAGGTTATGATGATCTTTACTTTAAACAATCTGTCGGAAGTGCAGGTATTGACTTTGATAAAGTATACGAAGTTATTTCTCCAGAGATTTGCAACAACAATCCAAGTGCCTGTGAATCCTTAGCTTTAATGCCGTGTAATAGTCACTTTCCCCAGGCTTGTAGCAATGTAGAAGTGATAAAAGAAAACTATAAACCCACAAGAATAGGGGCTTTGGCTTCTATTGAGTCAAGTATTAAATCTCCCGGTATCAATCAACCTTATTTGAATGGACGTTATAAGCGAGCTTATGTGGGAAATTCATCTAGGCTTCACTCAGAAAAATTTTATACTCGACCTGACTACTATTATCAAAAGACTTTTGATTATGATTGGTTCCAGGGTAACGGGTTTCAGGTAAGTAACACAGATATATCAGGACACAATGAAGGGGAACTTCGATTGAATAAAGGTTACTTTTCAAATACTCCTATTGGTTCGTCTACGATTGAAGAGATATTAAGTTACCAATTTGGTGTGCCTCGCGAAATTAATTTACCTGACAGCGGTAAGTCGAATCCAAGAGAAATATCGCGTAACTTAGTCGATTTTCTTGGTCGAACGTTAGTTGAGACTAATCATGGTGTAATCACAGAAACCGCTTATGATAAAGATGGACGTGTTACGGAAAAGAAGAATATCAATTCTGACGTCAACACCCCCGATGCGCCTGTAACCTATCAATATAGCTTGCCTTATGATTTGTCTTCGCCAGTATTGCCTTCGGATTTTTCTTCGGCTAATGGACGCACCAACTTTGGCTGGCAGCTGGAGCGAAAAGGCGAAATCTCCGACGTCTCTACCAACGGCTCTTTGACCCTGGTTGATCGTTGGGGCAGAACCATTCGCTCTACCTCTAAAGTCACCAACGATGTCATCCCGGTAAATGATCAGTATTACAGTGCTATCGGTTTACCCGTGATCAAGCAGCTTGCTAGTGGAGCGACTTCTGAGACCGTCCATGATATATGGGGCAGACCAGTAACTAAAACGGTTCGTGACGCATCCGGCAACGAATTATCGACCAACCATTATTATTATCGCTTACAGGGTAATGGTATTAGCGAAACCATACTCTCTCGTACTGTTACAGATCGTGGCATGAGTAGTGAATTGAGTGATGTAACTGGCGGCTTATCGGAGGGGGGATCGCGAGCACTGGTTAGGCACATGGTCAGTGATTTTTTTGGTCGGCCGATCCAAACCGGTGTTGAACGTGATACTACTTTTAATGGAACTGGAACTCCTTCTATAAGCCGATATGTTCGTTATCAGTATGCTATTGATGATAACTCGGCTTTGGTGACAAACATTATTCCTGATTGCTCAATTGAGTCAAATATCGCTTGTGCAAGTGAGCAGCAAAGAACACGCAGCACGACAAACAATTGGTTAGGACAATTGGTTTACGAGTTTCACCCTGAGTACTCTGTTTCAGGAGCTTCGCTTGCTTCTTCTTGTGAGGTTGCTTTTGCAGATGATGGTGAGTTGTCAAGCGGTTCAAACGCTGGGATTCAATACTATTATGATTTTAAGGGACAGCTTGAACAAACCGTTGATCCATTAGGCAGTACCCACTTTGAGTATTATCCATCGGGTAAACAAAAGAAAATTACTCGTTTTGAATGTGGACAAGAGAGAGTCGTAGGTGAATTTGAATATGATGAGCTGCATCGTCTTACTCGCTCAGCCAATGGTCCGTTGGATGGTAGTCAATCGCTCATCGATGAGTTTGTTTATGATGGTTTAAACAGACCCACCAATATATCGACTGATATGCCGATGCCTGCGCCTGCTCCGTCAGCATTAACAATGACAGAAACAGCGCCTAATGGTGCCGTGACCAAACAGTTCAAATGGACTGGAGATTCTGCGCAGTATCTCTTAGAGGTTAAGCGAAACGATCTCGAACCAGTTGTTTTTGAGATCGAGAATTCAACTGAAAATTTGTCGATTAATCGAGCATTGTTCTTAGCGCAAGCCGAGCGAACAGCAAGCAATAGCTATTCACAATATGTGACCGATGCTGAACGTGACGATGGTGATTTTTTCAATCCATCGGCTCAGTATCTGTGGCGGGTAACAGGTTTATCGCAAGATTATGAGCCTACTGTTCCTACTGACTGGACTCCGCTTTCTGAGTTACCAAGTGCTCGTTTAGAGTTGTCTTCCCAAGCAATTAACTTTGGTCCAGTAGCGTATAACAAGGCTCACTCCGCCCGACTCACAGTAAAAAATCTTTCTGGTAGAGAAATTACAATTTCTCCGAGTGAACTGGCGTCACCTTTTTCCGCGCGACTTATTTCGCAAAGTGCGACCATAGCACCTGACGAAACACTCGTCCTGTCTATTGCTTTTTCTCCACCAGGTGCAGGGCAATTTGAAGGCCAACTCAATCTCTCGGTTAATGGTGCGGTAGCTGAATCTGTTACTCTCTCTGGTGAAGGGGTTCCTCAGGCAGCTTCGTCTGCGTCGATTATTTTAAGTGGTCAACCTATTCACACCAGTGTTGGTGAGTCAACAGTGACCACATTTGATATTCAAAATAATACCGGTACATCGTTGCAAGCTGTTGTTGAGTTAACCGCTGATCGAGAGTTTTCTGAATCAACCATCTCTGGGGGAGGGCAAGTAGTATTACCGGCTCCTACGGGAAATTCCGTCTCCAGAGTAGGAGTCCAGCTAAATACCAATGGCCTTGCAATGGGGCAGGAAACCCTCATCATCAAACTGTTAGTGAGTGGAGAGGTTGTAGACACAAAAACGATCGATGTTTATGTGGATAGCAACATTTATGCTGGCGCTTTGGCTGTTAACAAAACTTCGATTGATTTTGGTGACGTCGAACAAGGGCAGTCCTATAGTGACTTTGTTATTGTGACTAATGGGCAAAAACATTCTGTGATCACTAATTTGTCTATCAAGCTATTTGATACAGACGGCAATGCCTATCGAGGAAGTGTATTTAAGTTGGTGCCGACGGATACCGGCTACCAAGGCGCTTGCAGAAGAGTTGCTGGTCCAGGTGTTGATCTACTGGCTACTGATAGTCAGCGTAGTTGTCATGTGAGAGTCAGTATGCAAGGCTCTCAATATGCAAGTATTGGAGCACATGAAGCAATCTTGATTATTGAAAGACAAGAGCGAGATGAAAATGGCGCGTTAACCTATTCGACGAAAAGGATATTTTTGCGAGGAAGTATATCTGTCGGCGCTGATGTCTATCTGGGAGATTACTACGATCCAGAAAGACAGATCATTCGGTCAGGTACAAGTGGATCACTACCGGCCTTTACTATTCGACGAGGGCAGCAGCTCCCTGATCCGCAGAGCTTGCTTACTTTGGTTAATCGCGGCCAGAAAGCGGCAAATGTAGTGATTAGCATGGTAGAGAATCAAGATAACTTATTTATCTTCCCTGAGTCGCCGTCAAATGGGACTCAAATGTCGTTTTCTCTGCATGCGGCAACTTATAATAGTGACGGTACAATCAATTGCACGAACAATTCGTGCGGCTATGCGCGAATTAGACTTGGATTTAACCCGTCGAACAACGAGCTTGCATATGGTTCTTATCGCGCCAAGATTCGTGTGTCTTGGCGACAATTGGATGACAATGGTAGAGAATCTTCAGACCAGGAGTTTTTTGAGTTTGACGTTTTCGTGAATCTCATCGGTGGCACCGTGCTCGTATGGGACGAAAATAATCAGTACACGACCTTTCCTGATGCTGCGGCAGGCACTCGGCTTCAACTTCCTCTAGATATTTCTAATGAAGTTGATTTTGGCGTGCCGATTGACAGTCTAGAGTATTCACCAATATTTGAATCGGTATCGTTGCATGGTGACGTTAATTTGTATGGTAGTGGTTATTACATTCACAGTAGTGGCACTACACCATCACATGATTATTTAGAAGTAGTACTTGCCCAGGAGCTTGCTAATGGTACTCACCAGGGAGAAGTGTGTCTAAACTACTCTGGTGAGTCATTGTGTAAAACCTATACTGTTACGGTTGTTGACGAATTTAGGATTCACTTTGATGAGAGTTTCTTTGGTGCCGGTGATGATAGAATCTTGGTTAAAGCGTTACTCGAAGATCGTGATCATGAGATAGTCGGACAGTGTGCTCAAGTGTGGTTTGACAGAAAGTGGAACCAGAATAGAGAAGCTATTTACTTTTTAGAGGGACTTAATGGAGAGCAAACGGAGTTCTATTTTAACCAGTATAGCTATCGTTATCCATACATATTGAGGAATGCAGGTGATAAAGAGATATCTCGAATGCATTATGTCGGTGCAGTTCAAGTTTGTGCGCCGCCTTCTGCTGCTGGCGAGCAAGCCAGAATTCGTGTGCAGATTCAGGATAGGGATACTGGCGCTAATGTTAAAGAATACTTCTCGAAACCTTTCTATACATTATTTAATAACATTGATATCGATTTCCCTAAAGAAGTGGTATTTAGTGATGTTGGCAGAACCAGTCTTAACTATCAGCCCGTCGCGTTTGTGAACTTAAATGCCTCAAAAGCTAAATTAAGACTGGAATATGATGCTCCGCTTTCAGTCTTGTCGGGCGGAATTATAGAAAATGGAGAGCTGACAAAATTGGAATCCATTAAATCGATCCGCTCTTTCGAGCTAGCCGATAATCGCTCTTCTATTTATCAGCGTGCTCAATATAACCTTACTCTCGTTGCTGATGAGCTGAATACAAATTTGGCCTATGTTAAGATCTATAACGCTGAAGGGGGGTTAGTTAATGGCAAAGCGTTTGATTTTATCCGTGTCCGTATTGAGCAACGTCCAACGTCAGCTATTAATTCTGGAATATCGGTGAATGTATCATCAATCAACTTAGGTGAAGTTCATGTTAATGAATTGAAGCGTGGTTATGTCCAAGTTGTTAATAATAGCGATGTCGTTGTAGTAGGTATGTTGAGTTACAAGGATTATGTGAGTCAAACGACTCAGATTCGTCAAGAACATAGAAATCAATTCTTTAAGATCCCTGCGCAGTCTTCGGTTTTAGTGCCGTGGGAACTTCATGTTAATAGACACCGTGTTTCTGAAGGTGAATTCAATACCGAAATCTATATTAAAGCAGATGGCCATGAGATTAAGACGATCCCGGTTATCTCCACCGTCGTTGGTGAGCCTGTAAGGTTGCCCGACCCAATACTAAGCGATCTTTTTCCGTCGAGTTCAATTTATTGGGATCCTCGATTCCAACCTCATGGTTGGGATGCTGTTGTTGGCAGAACCTATGCCTTAGATTCGAGCTCTTTACCAGATGTCTATCAGGATTTGCGTAAGCATCAAGAGGTGCGTTACTCAATACCAGTAGAAAGTGATATACCCTGGACAAAAGTTAATGATTATCTCGGCTTGATGAGAGGAACTCGATTGACTTCTAGTCAGGAGTTAAGGCCAACATTCAATGTTGAACAAGTAAACTACACGGTTGGTGAGCCAGGCACTATTAAAGTTCCTGTGGTCTTTTCTCCTTCTCAGCCAGGCCGCCATGGTGCTTATCTAGAGGTTAGAAATGGTGAGCGTGTATATCGTTTCGTTGATACTTTTATTGAAGGTTACGCGATTGCCGATCCGCTTCTTATTGATGGATTAAACTATCGGGGTGAGTTCTGGCGACAATATGCTGACAGTGATTTATCTCGACGGGACATTTTTACAGGGGAGTTCCTATTTGATGAGAACGGCCGACATGTTTATGGCTACAGTCCACAATATTTCCCTATTGGCCTGACCAATTCGACCAGTGAAGCTATGACGGTTTCTATTGAGCGCGAGGAAGATTCTTTTACTGAAAGATTGTGGCCGAAACTCACCTATTGGTGGTTGAATCAAGTTAAAAATGAAACTGCGGAATATATCATTCAACCGGGGGAGCGAATCACAACTAACGCTGTTATTGAGGAATGTTCTAGCGTGGATAGTTCCTGGTATTGTTCTGGCTTTAATACTGTAGGTCTGAAGATTCGCATTGATGGTCAACCTTATCGAACTGTCATGTTGCGCTCTTGGGGAGGTCTTGATCAAGAACACTTGAGGAATTTTGATCTTCTGACCCGATAGTTAAAGTTCTACGGAGAGCATCTACCCATCTTCAAGATGTTATAAAGTTTGGGCCCTCAGACGATATTTTTTAATACTTTATGGACATATTGTGGATACATCATTTAAATTAAATTTTTAAACAAAAAAGCCCTTGCTAATCAAGGGCTTAAATGTGTGTGTTGGTGGAGGCGGGGGGGATCGAACCCCCGTCCGCGAATCCGCTGCTCTCGGCACTACATGCTTAGTTAGTCTTTAAATTAACCCAAAACTGATCCGACTAACAGGAAGTTTCAGGCGAGTTTGCTTAGTTTTAACGCTTGGGGGGCAAACACCCTTACACGCGAGTCTCTGTAAGTGACTGTTAAACTTCCTACCAGTGACGCTCAGAAGCAACAGTTAGCCTTAAGCGGCTAAAGCGTAGTTGTCGTCGTTTGCAACTATCATTTTTCAGCTAGTGGGTACGAGGTTCGCTGACACCTCGGCATGCACCTTGAGTTTTGTAATCCTCGTCGAAGCCATGTCGCCCCCAAGTAATCAGCTTTATGGGCTGATTTATTACTCGAAACAAGACCTAAATTATGCCACACTTAGAATATTATATAAATCAAGAATACATTAAATATATGAATTAATTGTTTTAATTCAAGTACTCGATGGAAAATACCAAAATTAACAATAAGAGATATGCTCAAGCAACAGATGTTGGTTGTGTACGAGAGTTAAACGAAGATTCGTTGTTTTGTAATGAAAACCTCTGGTTAGTTGCTGATGGGATGGGAGGACATGCGTGTGGTGAGGTCGCCAGTGGTATTGCCACTGAGACTATTGCAAGGGAGTTTATGCGCACAGGAGATTTGGTGGTAGCCATTGAGAGAGCACATCACAATATTCTTGATGCTAGTAAAAGCAAAGCGTCACAGCAAGGAATGGGAACCACTGTCGTTGCTTTGACTGGAGACTCAGAGAAGTATTTTGTGGCTTGGGTGGGTGATAGCAGAGCTTATTTATGGGATCATGCTCGTTCTCGTTTAGCTCAGATTAGTGAAGATCATTCGCTAATTGTGAGATTGGTTAAATCGGGATTGATTTCTGCCGAAGAGGCTCAAAAACACCCTCAAAGACATATGATTACTCAATGTTTAGGGTCGGTTGAAATAGAACAAGTGAATGTTGATAGCTACCAAGATAATTGGCAGGCTAATCAGCAAATTTTACTTTGTAGTGATGGTTTGACTGATGAATTGAGTGATAGTGATATTGCTCAGATACTCAAAAATAATACAAGTAAACAGACTAAATTAGAACGATTAGTGGAGGCTGCTAAAAAAGCAGGGGGAAAGGACAATATTAGTGTTGTTCTTGTAGATTCCCCAGTTGCTGATAAGCCTACACTTTGGACTAAACTAAGATTGTTATTTAAATTTTAAGCACGAATGCGGCCTAGAGGTATGAATGACTAATAAAGAAAAACAAAAGAATTCTACGGGTCCACAAGGAACTCAGGTATTTGATTTATCTGATGTTAATAAAATGATTGCAAAGGAAATCACCGAATCTCAACCAGATGGGGCTAACGTACCTGCACTCGTTGGGGTGAGTGAGAATGTTAGTGGCCAAAGATTTATCCTTAATCAGGATAAACTTGAAGTTGGGCGTAGACCGAATAGTGATATTAAATTAAGTGATGCAAGTGTTTCATCAATGCATGCTCAAATCATCCGAGAAGATAATGATTGGAAAGTTCTCAATTTGTTATCTTCAAATGGTACGTTTGTGAATGGCGAGAAAGTGGCAGAAAAGTTTATTTATCCGGGAGATCGCATTGCGTTTGCTGGTGCTGAATTCGTGTATACTCTGGTTGAAAAAACGCATTTGAAAAGAAGCACTTCAAAAAAGCATACTATAACATTGACTGCATTAATGCTTGTATTGGCTTTTGCGAGTTTATTATACTTTATATTGTAACCAATATGTCGAAAATTCAATTTCACCCGCCGCCACCTATACCTATGAAACCTGATCCGCGAGAAGCGACACCTCAAACTGTTGGACGCTATCGTATACTTAATGAGGTCGGTCGTGGGGCAACTGCGTTTGTTTATAAAGCTTATGATCCTCAGTTGGATCGCTTTTTGGCTATTAAGGTACTTCGCCAAGAATTGGCGCTTGATGACGATTATAGACAGGCCTTTGTTAAAGAAGCACGTTTAGCTGCGCAGCTGACTCATCCTGGGATTGTGACTATTTATGATGTAGGGATTGCTGATGATAAACCTTATATAGGCATGGAACTACTCGAAGGTGCTACGCTAGAGCAAATTTTAAAAACGCAAGGTAAGCTGAATTTAAGAACGGTGTTAGCGATGTCTATCCAGTTATCGCGAGCATTAGAATATGCTCATCGGCAAGGGGTTGTTCATCGCGATATAAAACCGGGAAATATTGTTGTCTTGAAAGATAAGAAAACAGTTAAGTTAACCGACTTTGGTATTGCGCAATTAGATGATAATTTAAGTAAGGTTGGTAAACGTTCAGACAAAGTAGTTGGCACACCTGAGTATATGGCGCCTGAGCAGGTTTTAGGACATCCAATAGATAGCCGTTCTGATTTATACTCTTTGGGCGTATTAATTTATCGTATTTTAATGGGGTTACCACCGTTTGTTAGTGATGATTTAGGGCAGTTATTTAAACAGATTATAAAAAATAAACCGCCTAGAATTTATATTGCTGAAGAAAAAGTTCAAGATGATCTGCAAGACTTGATTCGGAAAATTCTACAAAAACAACCCAATAAACGGTTTCAATCCGCAGCGGAAGTAACTGCTGAAATGCGTATGATTCAAAATAAACTGGGTCAAAAAAAGAAAGCTGACAACCAAGAATACCTTTCTCTTCGGTTTCGATGGACTGCGACTATGGCTGGTGTTGTTTTTGTTGCAATGTGTATTGGTTTGGCAACTGTTTATTTTATGCAGTATAAGGCGTTATCGGGTATTACCTTTGATTATGGGCGTTCAGTTGCTCGTATGATTGCTTATATTAGCTCAGAGCCGGTCTTATTAGAGGACCAGATTGGTTTAAGTGCTTTAATTAAAGAAACCAGTAGTAATGAGCAATTAAAAAGTGTGGCGATAATGAATAATGAAAATATTATATTATCATCAACCAGTAGTGAGTTAGTCGGAACAAGTTTTGTTTCTCCTGAAAATCGAGACCTAAAACACACTTTAGACAATATTAGCATTTTTCAGCGCGAACTTGAAAATGAAGAAGTGTTGTTTGATATTGAAATGCCAATCCTTTATGGTGAAAAGACTTTGGGGCATTTGTACCTTTCGTTTAGTGCTGACTCAATGTACGGTGCATCTAAAACGACGTTAGTAACCATGTTAATTGTAATGATGATTACATTATTTGTTGTGTTTGTAATTACACTTGTGTTAGCTAGAAGAACTTCAAAGGATTATCAGCGGGTTACTCAAGCATTGAATAAAGTCGCAGTCGGTCGAGTCGATGCTCGTTTGATTAGTGACAGAAATGATGAAGCTGCTCAACTATTTGCGGCATTTAATCGGTTAGCTAGTTTTTTAGAAAGCAGGCTTCAAACCCGCGATAAGGTGAAAACGCATACAATTAAACACGCAACAGTTAAAAAAGGGCAGTCGCAACCAGAAAGTCAGGTTGCTGAAACTGTTGAGTTGGACATTGTTTCGCACTCAGAAAATAAATAAAACTTTCTATGTTTAGGAATAATTGATGCCTATTGTTGAAAATATTGATCCTTTTATTATTGTGGCTGTATTTGCAGGTTTGTTATCTGTTTATTGTTTTTTATCTCTATTAGTCAAAATTAAAAAATTGAAAGCTTTTGCTGCCTTACAGCGCTTAACGGTGTTTTTATTATTGGCAGCCATCACGTCATCGGCTTCTTTATTAGTTGTGGGGACTCAAGGTTATCAAGCATTAACTAAAGAAGAATTAGTGGCTACTATTAATGTAACGCCAACTGGAGAGCAAGGTTATCATGCCAGAATGTCTTTTCCTGATGGTAGCCAACAAATTTTTGCGCTTAAAGGTGATGAACTTATGGTAGATGCTTATATTCTTAAGTGGAAACCTTGGACCAATTTGTTGGGGCTCCACACTGCTTATCGCTTAGAGCGAGTGAGTGGACGTTATAAAGAACTGGCCGATGAAAGATCTAAACCTCGTACTGTATTTGCTGTTAATAGTCGTGCTGGAACAGGTATGGCTAAATGGAGAGAGGATTATGAAATGCTTTCTTTCTTGCTAGATGTTGAACATGGCTCAGCAAGTTTTGTCAATGCTGATTCTGCCGACACTTTTAATTTATTGGTAACAACCAATGGTTTAATGATCAGGCCCGTTGAGCAATCAATCAATTAGTTTTTGTTAATTTTTTCTTTTTGCAAAGAAGCCTTCTTTTTTCGAGCTTCTTTAGGATCGGCTATGAGTGGACGGTAGATCTCAATTCGGTCTCCTTCTCTGAGAGTTTCATTGAGCTTGCATACTTTGCTGAATATGCCAACCTTATTCTTTGCAAGATCTATGTCTGGATATTTGTCGAGTATACCTGAAGCAACGATTGCTTGTTTAACCTGACAACCTGTTTTTACTTTTATTGTGATTAACTCTTGCTCTGTTGGCAGAGGATAAATCAATTCTACAGTAATTAATTCAGCCATAAATCTGTTGCGCTCTTTCTGTAAAAGCATTTACCATTGAATGAGTTAGCTGATTAAATATACTGGCAAAAGCCATCGATGCTAATTTATTAGAGAATTCAAACTCAAGTTCTAACTCTATTTTACAAGCATTCTCTGCTAGTGGAGTAAAATTCCAAACGCCTACAAGGTGACTGAAAGGGCCATCGAGTAGTTTCATATTGATCTTTTGATGATCAACTATCGTATTATGAGTTGAAAATGATTTAGCAAAACCTTTTTTGGATATTTCTAATGTTGCAGAAACTTCATTTTGATTCCGGTTAATGATTTGAGCCTTGCTACAATATGGAACAAACTTTGGGTAAGACTCTATATCGTCAACTAACTGAAACATTTGTTCACTAGAGAACATGACAAGAGCACTTCTATTTATTTTTTCCACTGTTTAGCTAATTCCACATAGATAATTAATATTGATTGAGTTTTTTAAGTAGCTTTTGAGTTCTTTGTGTATATTTTTGTGCAAGCTCATTGCCGGGTTGAATTTGTAAGATTAGATTCCAGCGAACCATTGCTTGTTTTAATTCGTGATTTCTGTAAAGCACTACAGCTTGCTCATGTAGTTTATTGAGTAATAGCGTTTCCATTCTGTGACTGTTACTCTGAGCCGAATACTCTTGGTGAAGCTTTTTGGCTTGAACAAGCTTTTCTGCCGATTCAACATAACTTTCATCTTCAAAAAGTAAGACCGATTCGTCTAAGTATAATGACACATACTGTTTTTTGATGAATAAGTTATATACAGACTTTTGTGCATCATGGCGGCTTGACTGAGAAAGTTGTGTTACTTTTTTTAGCATTGCTGAACGTTCACTTAAAGAGGCTGCTGACATAGCTACAGCGTTTAATATTTCATTTTGAATTTTCAAAAGCGCATCACTATCTTTATCTGCAATAAACAAGCTGTTCGCTTTTTCAAGACCTTTATAATAATCTTTTTGAGTTTTATATTGGTTAATGAGAGCTAGATTGGCTTTTGAACGTTTTTGTTCTTTTTTAAATAATCCACTGCTTGGAGTAACTGGAATTATAATAACTTCTCCAGGTTGCAAGCTTAGCGGCTTAGCAATGTTATTCAATTTAGCTAAGCTGACAAAGTATAATGAGTTACCAAGCCATGATTCAGCAATTCCACCAAGTGTATCGCCAGCTTTAACAGTGTAACTGGTCTCTCTTGAAGTGTTGAATAACGCTTTGGGAGAAAGAACCAATTGTTTATTGAGTAAATTAGCAATGGAATGTTGCTTGTTTTTTTGTAGTATACGTTGAATTATTGTTTGGGCTTTTGAGTATTGGCCTTGTTCAAGCAAGCTAATTGACGATTCTACTAATGCACTTTGATTGGATTTTGAAGAAGTCTTTTCTGAGGTGGTTGTTTTATTGGTTGGCAATAGCTCACAACTGGACAATAGAGCAACACTCAAAGTAACGATAATAATTCTTTGATAAAAAGCTAACATTTAATAACTCAATTAGTTAAAATTATTTTTCATTAATCGTTGTTTATCTCGATTCCACTCTTTCGCTTTTTCGGTAGCGCGTTTGTCATGGAGTTTTTTGCCTTTTGCAGTGCCTATTTTTAGTTTAACTAAGTTTCTAACCCAATAAAGAGAGAGTGGAACAATGGTATAACCGTCTTTTTGTTGAGCGTCAATTAATTTACCAATTTCAGCATTATGCAATAACAACTTACGATTTCTTGTCGGCAAAGGTGTGATATGGGTTGATGCCGTTATTAATGGAGACACATGACACCCTTGCAAAAAAGCTTCACCACTATGCAAGTTAATATAGGCGTCTGTCAGGTTCGCTTTTTTTTCGCGCATTGCTTTGACTTCCCATCCTTCTAGCGCTAAACCTGCTTCAAAAGTGTCTTCAATAAAATAATCATGACGAGCCTTGCGGTTTTGTGCGATCGTATTTTCGGGTGTTTTTTTCTTTTTTCCGGCCATTTAAAGTATTTTTTGGGGATATCTGATGAAAGGGATTATAGGGTAATGGAATGGATTTGTCTTCATATAGCCTGTAAAAATCAATAACCTCCAAGTTTGGAGGTTGTTGAATAAGCGCTTATTTACTTTTGAGATTTTTAAATAAAGAGGTGGCTAGTCTAAGTTACTAGCCATAAGGAGTAAGCGCTAGCGTAGCATACTGTTAACTTTTGCAAGATCTGCTTCGGTTAACAACCCTGTTGCCTGTTTCAGTTTTAAAGTGTTTAAAATATAATCATATCGTGCTCTTGCATGTTGACGTTTAGCATCAAAAAGCTGTTGAGTTTGCAGCAGAACATCAACAATGGTGCGTGTTCCAACTTCAAATCCAGCTTGTGTTGCTTCTAGTGCGCTTTGTGAGGAAACAACGGCTTGCTTAAGTGCTTTAACGGAGCTAACGGCTGCTACTACACCAAGGTATGCACTACGAGTGCTGCTGACTGCTTTACGGTGTTCTGCTTCCAAGTTATGGGCGGCTTGTTGATATAAACTTTGAGATTCTTTGACTACGGAGTTAGTGCGACCACCAGAATAGAGAGGAATACTGACATCCAGTGATATGCTTGTTGATGGGCCCGTCTGGTTTGTTGTCGCATCAACAAAGCCTATGATTTCTCCTGCATCATTTTCCCTCGGGAAGGCTGGCGAGCTATTATCTGTGTCTTGATCTCGGTAAGTTGCTGTGAGGCCTACTGTCGGATAGTGATCGGCTCTAGAAATACCGATTCTTCTTTTTGCAATATCAAGACCGACTTTTGAGGCTTTAATGGCAACATTATTGCTTTCCGACTCTTTTACCCATTGTTTTATATCGGTTGGTTGTGGATTTTTGGGTTGTATATTGTCTTTTAGCGATAAAAGGTTGTAGTGATATTGGCCAGTAATTTGTAGCAGAGATTCATGGGCATTATCTAAGGCATTTTGTGCGCTAATTTGGTTGGCTACAGCCCGATCATGACGAGATTGAGCTTCATGTACGTCTGTCATGGCGATAAGACCGACTTCAAACCTTTGTTTGGTTTGAGCAAGTTCTTTAGATACAGCTTCTGTTTCTGATTTTGAGAATGCAACACTGTCTTTGGCTGCTAATACATTGAAGTAGGCTTCGGCAACGCGAATAATTAAATCGTGTTTTGCACCTTCATGCTGTATGTTAGAACGAAGAGCTTCTTTTTCTGATTGAGCTAGGTTGAGCCAGGTTTTGTGGTTATAAATTTCTTGTTTCAGTTGAACATTCCAGTCGACTCCATCACTTTCTGATTCTGTTTTTTTAACAGCATTGATGTCTTGTGGAGAGTTTGGGTCATTTATTGGAGTAAAAATCCCTGTTGTTGTTGAAGTTGACTCAGAGTCACTGATACCGTAGCCGACTGATGCATTTAATTGAGGGAGTAAACCGGCAAGACTTTGATTAACACGCTCATTGGTCGCTTTACGACCGGCATCACTGGCAAGAAAGGTTGGATCATTATCTTTGGCTAAATTATAGACATCGAGCAGGTTGTCAGCCCAAACACTCGAAGATGAGTAAATTAAAAAAATACTGAGTGCTGTCTTTGTTAATTTTTTCATTTTATTACCTGTTAATAGTCAAAAATTCTTGGCTAATTCCTTTGGTTCAATGTCGCCAATTTAATATTTAAAAAACAAAATTCCGTGCGAGCTAGAAATTAGGTGTGTTAGTATTGTAACTCACCTAGTGGTAAACGCTTAGAATAAAGTTATTAGCAAATCATTTGATTTGTAAATGGATTTTTCAGTGATTAAACCAATGAGCACCAAAACTTATTACATTCAAAACACAAACTGATTGGTTTTTTCTGAGTTAATTAATATGGGCGCTTCTGTTGGAAATAATGATTCGCACTCCCATTCCTCTGTATCATTTAGCCGACAAATATTAACTGATTGGGCTCCTTCTTCACCTAATATGGCGACTACTCTGCCTTTTGAAGATAAATTTCTCTTGAGTGAGTCGGTCAGTGTGGCTAAGCCTGATGTGATCAATATTACATCGTAAGGAGCATGTGCTAACCAGCCTTCTGAAGCATCTACTTCTTCAATGATGATATTATCAAATGCCATTTTCTTTATCGTTTTTTGAGCGTTTTTTACAAATTCAGCAATAATATCGACGCTATAAACTTTGGCGGCTAGTTTTGAAAGTATTGCACTCGAATAACCACTACCACAACCAATCTCTAGTATTTTTTCGCTGCCCGTAAGTTCCATAGCTTGTATCATTCTGGCAAGTTCCCTTGGAGGCAGCATGACTTGGTTATGACCTAAAGGAATCGAAGTATCTGCATAAGAGATACTCCGGTGTTCTTCTGGAACAAACTGTTCTCGTGGAATTGTTGCCATTGCCCCTAGCAGTTTAGTGTCAAAAACTTTCCAAGGTTTAATTTGTTGTTCGATCATATTGAATCTAGCTTTTTCAATATTCATAGTAGGCAAACTCTTGAGGTTATTGATTCTGGTTATTTTGCACCAGCAGGTTTAATATTGCCAATGTTCTATAAAAAATATGTAAAAAAGTTGAGTCAAAAAATGAAAAAAAGCAAACAATTAAAGTTTGAGGTTTTAGACAAAGAACATTTGTATGATGGTTTTTTCAAAATGAATCGTTATACATTGCGTCAACAACTTTTTCAGGGAGGGTGGAGTGGTGAATTTCAACGAGAAGTATTTGAACGTGGTCATGCTGCTGCAGTTTTACTTTATGATCCAGATAAAGAGTCTGTTGCCTTAGTTGAACAATTTAGACCAGGTGCTATCGAAACTGAAGAATCACCTTGGATTATTGAGCTAGTGGCAGGAATGATTGAAGAGGGAGAAAAACCGGCTGAAGTCGTTTGCCGAGAATCGTTAGAGGAAGCGGGTTGTGCAATTAAGCGGCTGCGTAAAATCTGTGAGTATTTAGTGAGTCCAGGTGGAGCAACTGAGCGTATTTGGCTTTATATCGGTGAGATGGATAGTACAAAGTTACCTGAATTTGGAGGATTGGACGATGAAAATGAAGATATTAGAATTGTTAACATAACTGTCAATAAAGCGTTTGATATGTTGGAAAATGGGCAATTGAACAATGGAATGACCTTAATTGCCCTTCAATGGCTTAAAATAAATTGGCCAAACAGGGTAAAAATTTGGGAAAATAGTGAAATTGGACACAAAAAGAACTAAAAGTCACCTAAAATTATAGGAATGTTTGGGTAATTAGAGCGAATTTATCCTTAAATTAACTGTGTCCTTTATACAAAGTAACCGTTGTTTGGAAAATGAATGAGTGAGTCGTTGACAGAAAGAAAGCACTTAAATGTTAAGGTAGGTTATAAACCCGATCTTGAGGAAATGTTATCCCAATGTGAATTGAATTATTGGTTATTAAAGCAGCTATCTCCCCGTTTTATTGGGTTAGCTAAAGAGAAGGATAATAGTGCTGGAATAGGTGAAAAATTTCAGTTTAAAACAAAGGCTGTTATCCTTGAATTTGAAGTAACAGATTTGGCCCCCTATACAACAACAGCAAAATTAATGATTAAAACCCCAAAAATCGGTTTGAAACGTTGTTTAGATTTAATAGTCAGACTATATCATGACGCGAAAATGGTCGAAGTAATGGAGGGTAGTGGGCCTGCTGCAATGGCCGCTATTTACCCAACAGCTAATGTTCAGCAAAAAAATGTTGATGAAAAGCGTCAAGTTAATCGTTTTGTCGGAGAGTGTTTGAGAGCCTGTTTTGACATAACACAGTTGCAATTAGTTAACTCGCATGGAGAAAAATGACGATATCATGGTTGATAATATAGAACAGATTCCGCATGAAATTCAGCCTGGGCGATTGGATGTTGTCAGGCTGGCACAGATTACTGATTGCCATATATTTGCAGATCCTAATGGATGCTTATTAGGCTTGAATACACGGGATAGCTTCGAAGCTGTTTGTGAGAGGTTAATACGCGAAGAATGGCGCCCAGATGCCTTATTGACAACTGGTGATTTATCTCAAGATGCATCCCCCCAAGCTTATAAGTATTTAGCTGATTACTTTAAATCGATGAAAATCCCGACTTTTTGGTTAGCTGGAAACCATGATGATTCAGATACCATGGAGCTTTATTTAAGTAATAGTCAGGTTTTTGCTGCAAAGCAGATTTTATTAGGGCATTGGCAAGTATTAATGCTGAACTCTGCCGTTAAGGGCAAAGTTCATGGCTGTTTGGCAGCAGATCAAATTCGCTTTTTGGAACGAGCACTCAGAAGGTATCCTGACAAACACACTTTAATTTGTTTGCATCATCAGCCAGTTGAAGTCGACTGTGAATGGTTAGATCAAATTGGTTTAATTAATGCTGATGAGTTGAATCAGGTTGTGGAACAACATTCACAAGTCAAAGGGGTTGTATGGGGGCATATTCATCAAGAATTTCAGCGTACAATTAAAGGGGTTCAGTGGATTGCTACTCCGTCTAGTTGTGTGCAGTTTGAGCCTGGTTCTGTTGATTTTAGTGCTGGTGTTGAAGCCCCTGGATATCGTTACTTAAACCTTTTTTCCGATGGTCGGATTGAGTCGGTTGTACACCGAATTGATAATGTTGAGTTTGTCGTTGATTATTCTATTAAAGGCTATTAACTCAACTTTACATAATGAGGTATATGTTAACTTTATTAATTGACTGCTATGATTGTTCATTATAACTAGTTCTAGTGGTCATTAACCTACCGTAGTATTTAGCGCTTTAAATTTAACCAATCTATATCAATACGAAGAAGCTAGCTCATTATTGAGTAGATTTATTTTAGGGTTAACTATTGCGTTTGTTGTTAATTGACGCGATTATATGCCGTTATTTTTTAATTCAGACAATAAAAATCATTAAGGAATTCGATGTCTAGTTCTTATAATTCCGAATCGATAGAAGTCCTCAGTGGGTTAGACCCGGTCAAAAAAAGACCAGGTATGTACACTGATACAACACGTCCCAACCACCTTGCGCAAGAGGTTATTGATAATAGTGTCGATGAAGCGCTTGCTGGTCATTGTAAAAACTTGACCGTTATATTGCATGAAGATGGTTCACTAGAAGTTCAAGATGATGGACGTGGTATGCCTGTTGATGTACACCCTGAAGAAGGGATTAGCGGAGTAGAGCTAATCTTGACTAAATTGCATGCTGGAGGCAAGTTTTCTAATAAAAACTACCAGTTTTCTGGTGGCTTACACGGGGTGGGCATATCTGTTGTTAATGCGTTGTCTAGCCGTGTTGATGTTTACGTTAAGCGAGATGGAAAAAAGTATGCAATTAGCTTTGCTGACGGGGAAGTTTGTTCACCACTCAAAGAGGTTGGTGAGGTCGGTAAGCGAAATACAGGAACAACGGTTGTATTTTGGCCCGATCCACAATATTTTGATACGGCAAAATACTCTGTTGCTAAGTTAAAGTATCTATTAAGAGCTAAAGCGGTATTGTGTCCTGGTTTGAATGTTACTTTACTTGAAAGTAATGGTGATAAGTCAGAGTGGTTATTTGAAGACGGGTTAAGAGACTATTTAAAAGTAACGGCTTTAGATACTGAGAAACTGCCCGATGAGCCTTTTTGTGGTTCATTTTCAGCAGATACTGAAGCAGTAGATTGGGCGCTTTTCTGGTTGCCAGAAGGTGGAGAATTATTAAATGAAAGCTATGTCAATTTAATCCCAACCCCCTTAGGAGGAACTCATGTTAATGGGCTGCGTAATGGTTTGCTAGAAGCCATGAAAGAGTTTTGTGAGTTCAGAAATAGTTTGCCTAGAGGAGTTAAGCTAACGGCGGATGATTTATGGAATGGTTTATCATTTGTGTTGTCTGTAAAAATGCAAGATCCGCAATTTTCAGGACAAACTAAAGAACGTTTGTCTTCTCGTCAGTCTGCCGCTTTTGTTTCCGGTATTGTTAAAGATGCTTTTTCTTTGTGGTTAAACCAAAATCCAACTTATGGCGATAGGTTGTCTGAATGGGCGATTGCCAATGCCCATAAACGAATGCGTTCGAATAAGAAAGTTGTTCGTAAAAAAGTAACTAGCGGTCCAGCTTTACCTGGAAAATTATCGGATTGTGCTGGCCAAGACACTATGGCTAGTGAGCTTTTTCTCGTTGAGGGAGACTCGGCCGGTGGTTCTGCCAAGCAAGCGCGAGATAAAGAGTTTCAGGCGATTATGCCGCTTAGAGGGAAAATATTAAATACTTGGGAAGTCGACTCTTCTGAAATTTTAGCTTCACAAGAAGTTCATGATATTTCTGTTGCGCTTGGGCTTGATCCTGCTTCAGATGATTTATCAAAATTACGTTATGGCAAAATCTGTATACTGGCGGATGCTGATTCAGACGGATTACACATTGCCACACTGCTATGTGCGTTATTTGTGCGTCACTTTACTGCGCTTGTTGAAGCGGGTCATGTTTATGTGGCAATGCCACCGCTTTATCGAATTGATATTGGCAAGGAAGTTTATTATGCCTTGGATGAAGATGAAAAAGCGGGGATTTTGGATCGAATTAAAGCTGAAAAAAAACGTGGAAATGTTAATGTGCAGCGCTTTAAAGGTTTAGGTGAAATGAATCCTAAGCAACTCAGAGAAACAACAATGGCAACAGAAACAAGGCGTCTGGTTCAATTAACCATCGACTCAGATGATTCAACGAGTGAAATCATGGATATGCTTTTAGCCAAAAAGCGATCAGGAGATCGAAAAAGCTGGTTGGAAGAAAAAGGAAATTTGGTTGAAATAGACTAAATCTATGAGTGTTAGCAAAAACTGATAGGTACAATTTTATCGATGCTTTTAACTGAACAAGTTAGCTGCGATTGATAAATTCTATAAAATCAATGGTTATGACTTGCGTGTACGAAATATTTATATATTATGTAAATGATAATTATTATCAACTATATAATGTATAAATAGTAATAACTATGTCGAACATATTACCGCCTGAGTGGGTTAGTCAAGATGCTGTTATGCTGACTTGGCCCCATGCTAATACTGATTGGAAATCTAACCTGAGAGAAGTGGAAGCTGTATTTATTTCAATCAGTTTAGCTATCGTTTCTCGGCAAAAACTATTGATTGTTTGTCATGATAAAACTTTAAAAAAGCATATCTGCCAGTTATTGCAACAATCTGCAGTGATAACTAAAAATATTCAATTTATTGTGACTGAAACTAATGATAGTTGGACACGTGATCATGGTCCTATTTCCGTTTTTAATCAACAAGGTGAAGTCATTGCGCTGAATTTCATTTTTAATGGTTGGGGTGAAAAATATCCGGCTAAATTAGATAATCAAATTAATCAGGCATTATTTGAGCAATTAGATATCAATAACTGGCGTAATATCGATGTTGTACTTGAGGGAGGAAGTATCGATATTGATGAACAAGGCCATTTATTAACCACTAAGCGTTGTTTACTGAATGCTAATCGTAATCAGAATATAACCCAAGCGATAATGGAAGCTATGCTTAAAACCCAGCTTGGCGCTAAAAAAATCCTTTGGCTAAATTATGGCGCACTGGAAGGTGATGATACCGATAGTCATATCGATACCTTGGCAAGATTTGCACCAAATCAAACAATTATTTATCAGGGTTGTGACGACGAAAACTATCGTTACTATGTTGAACTTGAGCGAATGAAACAAGCGTTGAGCAATATGCGTTCTCTTAAAGAGGAGCCGTTTAAGCTATTAGAGTTACCTTGGCCCGATGCACAGTTTAATATTAATGGCGAACGCTTACCCGCAACTTATGCTAATTTTTTGATTATTAATGATGCTGTGCTAGTGCCTAGTTATGGTGTTGTACAAGATAAGAGTGCGCGAGATGTTATACAGCTAGCGTTTCCAGAACGAGAAATTATTGCAATTAATTGTCGACCGATTATCGAACAGTTTGGTAGTTTACATTGTTTAACTATGCAGTTACCGCAAGGTTTTTTCTCCGTTTAATTGATCATTTTTTCAAAATTGTAGATTAAAATTAATTGAGCATAAATTTATAATCTTGAATTTACTAACTACAGCCGAGTGAAATTGTGAATGAATACTAAATTGAACGTTGCCCTTATTCAACAGAGTAATGCCGCTGATTGCCAACAAAATGTGAATAATTCAATTCAAGGTATACGAGATGCTGCAAATAAAGGTGCTAATTTAATCGTCTTGCAAGAGTTACATCGCAGCTTGTACTTTTGTCAAACGGAAGATGTTGATCAGTTTGATTTAGCTGAAACTATTCCGGGCCCCAGTACTGAATGTTTTGGTCAACTGGCAAAAGAATTGGGAGTGGTTATTGTTACCTCATTATTTGAAAAACGTGCAGTTGGGTTGTATCACAATACTGCGGTTGCGCTTGATAGAGATGGCTCTATTGCTGGAACTTATCGGAAAATGCATATTCCTGATGATCCTGGTTTTTATGAGAAGTTTTATTTCACGCCTGGTGATTTAGGTTTTGAAATTATTGAAACGAGTATTGGTAAGCTAGGCGTTTTAGTTTGTTGGGATCAATGGTTTCCTGAAGCGGCGCGTTTGATGGCAATGGCCGGTGCTGAAATTCTAATCTTTCCAACCGCTATTGGTTGGGATCCTCGCGATGACAAAGCTGAACAACAACGGCAACTTGATGCATGGCAAATTGCACAAAGAGGTCATGCTGTGGCTAATGGGCTAGCTGTTCTAAGTTGTAATCGTGTCGGTCATGAAAATGATCCAAGTGGTGTTTTACCTGGAATTAATTTCTGGGGAAATAGTTTTATTTGTGGGCCACAAGGAGAAATATTAGCACAAGCTAATGCCAATGAAGATGAAATATTAATGGCTGAACTTGATATGAATAGAAGTGAAGAGGTACGTCGTATTTGGCCGTACTTACGTGATCGTCGCATCGATCATTATCAAGATCTATTAAAAATTTACCGTGATTGAGACTAAAATTTCGTCACACTTCTTTGTATGTTGTTTATCTACACATATTCTTCGAAGAGAGTGAGTATGTAATAACTAACTCCCACTCATTTTGATTGACGAAACTTTAGTTGCAATGGTGACTATATTGAACGAGGCTCAATAAACATTAATAATTTATTATATCGCTAGTGGCGTTTTGTGTTGTTGTAACTGTTGAATTAAGTATCTATCTCTTGTTAACACTTCTTGGCAATCATTACCAAACCATTCTAACGAAGCTTCAACATTGCGAATATGCTCATCTGGATGTTGATTAACATAATTTAAAAAGGCTTGATAATCCACTGCCCCTTCAAATAACGGGACTATCCCTTCTCGTGAACCTGATGCTGAATAGACATTCGCTGGATTAAATACATCGAGTAAGTCAGGTGAGCTAATATTTTTTAAGTGAACGTGATTTACATGAGGTTTTAATGCCTCTAAAGCGGGTATTACTTCTGTTCTAGATTCCCATACATGCAGTACATCAAAATTGATTTTGAGGTTACTACAAGCTACCTCTCGAATCAGTTGTTTGGTAGAAGCAACGGTATCCGCGTAGGTGTTGGGATGTGTTTCTATGACTAAATTAAGATCATGTTGCGCTAGCCATTGACACACTTGACGCAAGGTAGTTGATAGCTGTATAAAATCTTTTTTAGATGTATTAGCACTTGCTAGTGAACCTGCGAAGGTTCTTATTTTTTTTGCGCCCCAATGTTTTGCCAGATGGCTCAAAAGTTCTACTTGTTTATGTAGTTCAGTTTTGCTCGCTTGCAGTGGTAAATAATCACTTAACATGGTGGTTTTTAAGCCAAAACCTGCGAGCCACTCTTGATTAAAATTAGGTTGTGAAGCTAAATTTTTGGCGTGTGCCCCCCAAAGTTCAATGCCTTGAAAGTGATTGACTTTTGCCCACTGCGCCAACTGCTCAATTGAAACGAGTTGATGGCGAAAGGAAATAGTACAAATTGATAAAATCATGTGCACACCTCTAAGTTTGTTTGCTTATCTGCTGTACTAATATCAGTCCTATGAATATTAGTTTTAGCAATATCTGTTATACCAATGTGTTGTTGCCACTGATGAAATAATGCTTTAAGTCGAGATTTAATTTTCAACTCACGTTGATCTTGTTGATCAAGTAGCTGCATAATTTCTGTTGTCAGTTCTGTTAATAGCGTTGGGTCGTTGTTATTTTCGTTAACGTTATTCGCAATTTTCATTGCTCGAAATTGAATTTGTTTATAAGTTGATACTAATTCTTCGATAACGTCGCACCATGATTCAAATTCGTCAAAATCTAACTCTAGTTCTAACATAAAAAATGCTAAGCCATGTTCATAGGCATATTTGCGAATAGCAAGTACTGGTAACTGGGTAAGTGCGTGAGTCAAATTAGTAGGAGATAATTGATTCGCTGGATTTAAATGAGCTTTAACAATAGTACGTACGGCATCTGTCATGGGGTTGCTATTCATGTTTAAACAAGTGATAAAATAATCATGAATAGCTTGATTTGAACTTGCCTGAATTTCTTTGCTATCAAATAAGTAACCGCCAGCTACTGCGTCTGACTCAATAGCATGTAATACTTGTTGCTTATTTTGTTCTCCTTCCCAGCGAAAATCAGGATCCCACATCATTAGCATTTCTGGATTTGAACTATTCTCTAACATGACATAGTGTGGAAATGGGTTTTGATTAAATTTATTTTCTCGCTCAGGTAAACGGAACATATCAAGCATAACCATAATATTTTGGCTAGCCGATTTATCATCGAGTAATGAAAGTAGTTTTTTAATGTTGTCGTTTTTGGTTTTTTCAGCTTGATACCAGGATTTGACTTCAACACCATAGAGTTTTTCAAACCAATGACGAAAGAAATCATGGTTAAGATTTTCTGCGTGATAGTTGATACAATAATTGGCATCAACAACAACGTAAGCATCCCAAACACCAAAATAAAATGGTCGATGATCGACTAACTCATTCGCTTTAATACATTCACATAAGCAGCTGACAAAGCAATGCACTTTGATATCTTCAAATTCTTCATTTTCTTCTGTAGTTATAGCCACATCTTGATTTTTGTTTTCATCTTGGGCCGTATTTTCTTGATTGACTCTTCCCAATAAAAATTCACTAAGACTATCCACTGTTTCAAAGTCTTTTAAGTTGAGTGCATCATCAGGTACATTAATTGCTAACTTCACTTCTAAGCTAATGAGTAGCTGTAAGACCAATACCGAATCAAGGTAGAGATCCTCATTTAATTTTGCATGTGGATGAAAAGCTGCAATGTTAGCGGTATTAATTTCATTCGTTAATACGTTATGAATCGCGTTTATAATTTCAGTTTTTTGCATTGATTATTCTAAACTCGGTTGTTAATTGACTGACGGGGTAATAAGTTAACTGACAAATATCGACTGGTTAACCGACACTTGCCGTTAGTTTATCTTTATCCATTTTCGTATGAGATGTTTGTTGAGCGTTACGTGTTTGTTGAAAATTGAGTGCTAACTGTTTGCGGTTGACTTTACTATTAGCCATTCGCATTATTTCAGTGACGGGTTGTAATACTTGTGGTACTTGAAATGGCGCTAATTTTTTGCTGCACCATTGACGCAGTATCCCTGGTTCTATAGCTGGAGATGCAACGTATTGTAAGCAAACTCGTTGGCCAGCAAATTGATCATCAATTTTAAATATTACTGCATCGGTAACTTGAGGATGTTTCAGAATAATATTTTCAACTTCGATAGGGTAGACATTTAAACCTGATACTATGATGGTGTCATCCAATCTGGCAAGAAAGCACAAACTTCCTTTAGCGTTTAAGTAACCAAGATCTTGGGTGTTAACGATTTTTGTTCCTAAAGGCGTTTTAATGTAGGCGACTATTTCACTCGGTTGCTCCTTATTGCTACTACAGCTGATTGCAACATGGGGCAATGATTGACCTAAATCATTAGCGGTTTGTAAATGCTGACTGATGCTAAGACAGCCTGCTTCCGAGCAACCATATTGTTGATATAGTTTCTCTACGCGTGCTGCTATTTGTTCAAATACCTGTTGTGACATTGTGGAGCCGGATGTCATTGCAGCAAATAATTTACTATTTTTCGGCCAAAGACGTAATAAGCCTTGTAACATAACGGGTGAGGAATATAACAGTGGTTGCTGGCAAGCTTGTAGCACTTTGATCAAGTATTTCGGATTAATGCTGGTGATTATTTTTGGCGTTTGGCCTCGTTTTAAAGCAACCATTACCCCACAAATCAAACCATAAGAGTGGGTAATCGGACAAGCAACTACCGGAGTCATACTATCGGCATCACTAAAAGCTTGGCAATAATTTTCGATTTCAATATCGATGTCAGTCCAGCTACGCAAAATACATTTCGGCTCGCCAGTGGTACCAGAACTCATTTGAATAAGACCTGCCTGGGCAATACTCAGATCATTGCTGTGTTCGTTATTCGTTAGTTCTATTAACTGTGATAGATCACGGTATATTAATAAACTACAACCGGCTTTTTCAGCCATACTTTTAGCCGTGTCCAAAGGTATACTTGGGTGAATTGGCATCGCTGATATTTGTTGTGATTTCAAGTAATAGCATAAGGTTAACCAGATAAAACTATCTTCTACGCATACTGCGATAGCTTTATGCTGGTTAATGACTTCTATTGATGCATAAGATTGTTGTTGTTGAGTAAAATCTGCGTTGCTGTAGAAGTCGTCGTTTATTGTAAGCATGGGGTTCTCCGTACTACTGCTGGTGTTGAAGATAAAGCTGTTGAGTTTTGTATTATTTCAGAGTCTTGCCGAGCCGCTTTTGCCAGTGGGTTTTCTATTTGATGATGGAACTCTGTTTCTCGGTTGCCACGAAACTTTTTATCTAATAGTGATTCTGTTTTTATGTAAGGCTGAAAAATATTCATTTCAGTAATACGTTGTTGACTGGTAATTCCCGTGTTTTGGTAATCTTTAAAACACTGATAGACTAGTTGCCAAAAAGATTCTTCAGGATATTGATAATGTTTTTCAAGTAATACGGCAAGGTCGGCCAAATTAAATACGAACAATGTATCGACTAAAAGTTCACGCAAGGCTTCAACACTTGTCATCCAATAATATTGATTCGGTTTTGCAAAATTATAATCGTCTTCTAGTTCGCTAAAAATAGGTGCTAATTCTGGTTGCGCTAAATAATCATGAACATATTCAAGGCTTTCATGAAAGTCTCGTAAAATAATTTTTTCCGGCCAACCTTGTTTGTGTTGTAGCAGTATATTTTGACCGTGAGCTTCCAGAGCTATACCATGATGAACTAACAAATGCCAGATTGGAATAATGACAGTTTCAAGCAATTGTTTTAACCAACTTTGACAACCATACTGGGTTACCCAAGGCGCAATAAATGGCTTGTTATCTTGTTCTATTACTGTAAGTGCAACAAAAGGTAAGGCGCTTTTTTCATCACAATAATTGATTATGCTTTGACGAAAAATAACACCTAACTGACCGTCAATTTCATTTATCCATGGTTGTGATTTCGCGTCATCATTGGTTGGTCTTATCCCTGCATACTCTGTTAGTAAAGCTACTTTATTTTGTAAATACTTATCTGATTCTACAAGTTGTTGAAGCCAATTGGATAGTACTGGTGCAGTACAAAATGAATGGCTTTCAATGGTACGAAGTGATGAAGTAATAATGATATTCAAAGGCAGTTTAATATTAGCTTTTTCTGGATGAGTAACATTAAGCAATGTTCGAACTGAAATACTGGACTGATACTGATCACCTGCCGCACCAAGATAGAACAACTGTTGACTAGCAAGTGCTGGTGCAAGTTTATTTTGCAAATTTTTCCATTGCCAGGGATGAATAGGCATTAAAGAAAATGCAGTACTATCTGAAGTTTGTTCCGCAAGTTGTTGATGTAATTGCTGGTAACACTCTTCACCTAATTCCTGTTGCCAGAATGTTTGTTCGGAGACTGAAGTGAAACGACGTTTTAGATAACGACGACGAATAGCTAACCAATGTAGTTGGAAGTGATTGCCGTCTTCAGGACCATAGAGTTGATGATCTTGTTCACTAAAGCCTGTTCGGGCTTTAAAACAAGGATGATAAGGGTGACCTTCATCAATAGCCGATTCTAATTGGCTATAAGTTAAGTTACGTCTGTTATCTAAGCGTGTTAAAAATTGGTTATTCCAACGACATAACTTAATGGTCTGTTCAAGTTCGATTGTGAGTTGTTGCTTTACGACTTCCGATGTCGGTAAGTCGTTAATGAGTTTGCTCAGTACTATCGGTCGCCAGTTTTGCTTTTGAGCCGCTTTTTCTTGATGTTCGTCTTTCTGGCAAAAGCGCATATCATTGGCATCAATTCTCACTCGACTAAATCCAGAAATGGTGCCTGCTGCGCGATAGGATGTTTTGCCTAATGTAAAATAGAAGTAACCAACTCGATAGCTAAACTCACAGAGTTGCTCAAATAATAAAGCTTCAAGTAATTGACGGATCACTCGTTTTTCAACCGCTAAGTTTTCGTCAGTGTTTGCTGAAGTAGGTGATGATTGAGCTGAATATTGCTCTAGATTAAGCGGTTGCAAGAGCCACCTCATTCATTGGTTTATTGCAGATTGTATTTTGTTGATGCAAATCGAAAAATGGACTACGAATTTTTGTATAGACGGCTAATTCCTGATCGGCTTCTAACTCATCAACATCTTCAACGCGGGTTAACAGATTGCCTTTAAAAGGTATGCTTGGATTGTTAAATAGCCTATCGATAAAACCGACACCGACACCTTGCAGTTCTGATTTAAGTGTACATAGCTTGCGATAACTCAACTGTAATAATTGACTTTCAGAAGTGAGTCCATCTTGACCAAAACGACCGATAACCGAAAACAGTTGATTAATCAATAAATAATAACCAAAACGATCGGCGATCATGTTGTCATCATAAAATAAATCAAAGTTATTTTTTAACTCAGGCACTCGTTCTAGCAATTGTGTTCGCATTTTTTCTGATAAATAAAACCCCTGATTATCGCGATAATAATATCGACTTGGGCAGTTATTTGTGATGGTTAACAGTGAATTTTGTTGGTGTGCTTCTAGTGCGATACCTTGGCTATCATAAAGTCTGATTGCAGGTTCAATCGCACAGTGCCAATAGTTGTTAAACCATTTTAGCGCAGCTTCTTCTAGGTTAATGTTTAGCTCAGATGATAAGGCTAAAACTTGCTGAGTTAATTTAGCTTGTGTACCTGCGATAATCGGTTCTTGTACTAGTGCCGCAATTGATAGTGTCGGTTCAAGTTTTGCTGTTTCACTAGCAAATGGGTTTTGGCGTATGATGGTTTCAAAACCGCTTTCTTGCATATTAGCTAATTTAACTGTGATATATGCGGGATCTTCTATTAAAGCAAATTGTGGAAATTGTTGGGTAAAATGGCTTTTGGCAAATAATTTTCCTACATTTAGACCTGGCTCCAATTCATGGGCCATATTTTTTCGTAACGAGTTGGTTATTTTTACCGGAATAGAAAGTTTAAGCATGTAATTGAGTTCACTAGAATACAAAGTCCTTACTGATGATGTAGGAGTAAAATGTTTTCCCATAAGACCTAAATCAGTGATCAACCCGTCACGTTGTAACTGCTGAATATAGTCCTGATGTAATAGCCAGTCTGCTTGTAAAGGATGCACCGGCACTAATTGTTTATCATCATCAATAGAGTGGCTTTCTACTTCAGCCATTTGGTTGATGATCTGTTCTGCGCTTTCTTCAATTGAAGAATTTTGCTGTAGTAATGTTTTTGCAACGGCAAAAAAGTGCAATTGAAAACTGGCACGCAGTTCCGGCGCATAGTTTTTATGCTGCCAAGCGTGGATCCCTTGGCGCGATTTAGGGGTAGGGTGAAGCCAGTGCCCAAATAATAAAGATTGTTCAGAAGCAATAAAATCTAGGTGATTAAGGCTTGGATCATCCAAACGGTGTGTCAGATAATCTTGCATGATTTGAATACTTTCTAAAGTGCGATTTAATAATTCGATTTTTTTCTCAGATGTAACCTCTTGGCTACCACCTTTAGCGTAAATGTTGTCTATCAACATCATGATCACAGAGATAAAATCAACAGGTTGCCAACTCCATTGATTGTCTAATTGACGGTAACTTTTAGTAAATACATGACGACCGACAGTCGAGCGATAAGAAACGCCTAAGACTAAGGTAGTATTGATTCCGGTCAGTTGTAGTTCTAGAGCATGCTCTTCTTGCTGTTCAAACGTTAAGCCTGTTTGTTGTTGCCAGTTAGAGCTGGTATGCCAAACGCCGGGGTCGACCTCTTTTAGATAAGCGTTAGCGAAAGCCTGAAACGAAGCCTTCTCCGCCAGTTGTTTTGCGGTATATGGCATGACAATATTCTCCTGAATAATAGTATGTAAAAGCTAACAGGTGAATGTTAATGATATTTATTCTCATTATCAATCAGGTTTACAATTGTTACTATTACTACAGGAGATAATACTCATTTTTAAGCCGTGTGATTCATTTCCAATTTTGCAGGCCGATACCGATAACAAAAATAACTGGCCAATAAAAACGCACACCACTCGGCTATAGGCAGCGCGAGAATAAAAGAGAAGTCGTTTATTTTTGTAGGTAATAATTGCCATTCGGGTAGCCAATGGTAAAAAGCAATTAACAGGATCGCGGGAAATAATAAACTGCGGTTAATCGCTATTAACGCCGATGGTTTCGGTTGATGGACTGCGGTTAAATAGCAGGTTAAGATAATATTAGTGCCATTAATTAAAAATAACGGTAATAGAAATGGCAGTAACAGCATGCTAAATTGGGACACTTTATTCTCTTGTTCGCTAATAAACCAACCGAGTATTGATTCAGGCCAGATGCTCAGAAGAGCAACAATGATAATACCTAAACTGATTGTGCTAAATACTGCGGTTGATAAAAAGAGTTGAACCCTTTTTAAACGTTTAGCTCCAAAATTTTGACTGACAACAATGTGTAATGCGTCAGCAAAACCATAGCTAAGCATGACGCTCAAAAAGATAAAATAATTGACCAGAGTGAAAGCGGCCACACCATCTACACCTAATCGTGTAATCATTAAAGTATTGAGAATGAAGAAAATGACGCCTACAGAAATTTCGTTAATAAACTCTGATACGCCGTTGTATGCTGAACGTAATAGAAGTTTCCAATTGTGTTGTTGAAATGTGAAAACGAGCGTTTTTTTCTTGCTGAAAAAATATTGACTTAATACTAAAAACTGCACAACTTGCGCAATAGCGGTGGCGTAAGCAGCGCCAGCTAAACCAAGTTCTAAATAGATGATAAACCAGGCATCGAGAAGAATATTGAGTACAGCACCAGTCACTAATGCAAAAGTGGCTAATATCGGATGACCATCGGCACGAACAAAATAATACAGTACCATAGTGGTTAGTTGTAATATAAACACCCAGCGAATGATGTCTAAATACTCACTCGCTAAGCTAGTAACTGCTGCTGGAATATTGAGTAGTTCAAAGAGTAGCTCGTTAAATATCAGGCTGGCTAACGCCAAGATAATATTAATAATGACAGTAGCAATAAGTGATTGACTAAATATTGCACTTGCTGTCTTTATATCGTTTTCACCAATCGCTTTACCAGCACTGACCGCACCACCAATTGCTAACATGATGGCAATGGCAATCAGTAGCGTAAAATAAGGAATCATTAAAGTAATGGCTGCTAAAGCATTAGTGCCAACAGCATTGCCGACAAAAAAGCCATCAACTAAATTGGCACTAGTAATTGCAACTAAGCCGATTATTGAAGGTAATACATAATAGAAAAATGTTTTAATGATGCCACCTGAAATGGCAGGGTTGTGTGTTGACATAAAGTTATCTCAAATCATGAACTTACAATAAATTTAATACTCCGATTATATCATTATTTGTTGCAAATGATATTGATTATCATTATTATTTTGTTTTTGGTTGGCTCTTAATAAGAGGTTGTTTTGACTACGGCACGTGTTTTGATAATGGAAAGTGATGCTAAAGTGAGTACACAATTGGCTGATGTTTTACAAAAACAAGGTTTTAGTATTACACAATGTCAAGATGCCATTGAAGGAACTAGGAGAGCCTATTCTGAAAACTTTGATTTGGTTTTAATCGATGCTTTATTACCAAAACATGAGGGCTTGTCTCCTTTACAGCAGCTTCGCATCAAGCAACAAACGCCGACAATTATTTTGTCGCCATTTGATACTGTAGAAAAACGTATTGAGAGTTTTCAACAAGGCGCTGATGACTACATACCCAAACCGATTAATCCGACTGAAATTATCTTGCGTGTTAATGCATTATTAAAACGTACCTTGAGAAAAGACAACAAATGTGCACTCGTTATTGATGTTGACCAATTAACTTTACTCAAGTCGAAACAGCAAGTTCTGTACAAAGAAGAACAAATATCATTAACCCCAATTCAATTTCGATTGTTATGGATATTGGTAGAAAATAGAAATCAAGTGGTTAGTAAGCCATTTTTATATCAAGCAGTGCTTGATCGAAAGTTCTCCCGTGATGATCGTAGCCTTGAAATGCATTTAAGTCGCATTCGAAAAAAGCTGATTGAAGTCGGAATGTCGGCTGGTCGTTTTGCCACAGTACATGGTAGAGGTTATCGTTTTTCTTAGTTTGAAATGACTGAAAGAGAACCGCTTTCTTGCTTTAATCCCTGAGTTATCGTAACAATTGTAAAAGTAGTATGATTTCACATTTTGTATGAATATAATAATTGATAATCATTCTCATTTGTAGGTTGGCATTGCTTGTTAATACTTCAGATAAAAAATAATTGCCTTAATTATTCGAATGATTAAAGCGGCGTCGCCGAATTAGTATCTGCGTTGTTTAGGTGTTTCAGAACATGGCTTGCTGAAGTGATAAATATTAGGCTGAGAGTGGAAAAGTTTTTTGGTGACAGAAAATTATTTTGATAGTTAACAATTTTATAAGTTAGAAAAAATATGAATATTACTAATCAATTTCAAGTAGAACCTAACAGTCCATTTTTAGCCTTATCAACAGTCATTGATATTGACGCTAGTCGAATGATCAAACGTTTGTGTCAACATTTTTCTCATAAAATAAATGTTGAATGGAGTGATAATAACGGATATATAGAATTTGAAATGGGGGTTTGTCATTTGGATAACGATAATAGCCAGCTAAACTTTTGTTGTGGTGCTAATTCTGAAGCGGAATTAATTGAAATTGTAGACTGTATTGAAAGTCATTTTTTACGTTTTGGAAAAAAAACTGACGCTAGTTTAAAATGGAATTTCACCGAGAGTGAAATTCCACGAATTGTTAATGGTAAGTAATATGTCTCACGTTTATGATATGTCTAAGGAAAATAACGCTCAATGGACTATAGAACGAGCAAATCAAGTCTATGGCATTAATCATTGGGGAAATAATTATTTTGATATTGATAGTCAAGGTAATGTCAGAGTAAAAGATCCTTCTAACAATGAGCCAAGTGCTGTGTCCTTAATGCAAATTATTGAGGGACTGAGTGATCGAGATTTAAATATGCCTGTATTGCTGCGTATTGAGAATATCTTAGACCAAAGTATTTGCAAGCTTAACGAAACTTTTACACAAGCGATTGAAAAGGTTGGTTACCAAAATAAATATCAAGGTGTTTATCCCATCAAAGTGAATCAACAGGCCCAAATTGTTGAAGAAATTGCTCAGTTCGGTGCACGTTATCAACATGGTTTCGAAGTGGGCAGTAAAGCTGAAATGATTGCTGCTTTATCAACTATGGAAGCGCTTGATAGTCTAATCATTTGTAATGGTTATAAAGATCAAGAATTTGTTGAGTTAGGTTTACAAGCGACTAAGCTTGGTTTTAAATGTATTTTTGTTATTGAAACTTTAACTGAGTTGCCCATTATTGTCGAACGCAGTCAAGCGCTAGATATATGTCCTCGTATTGGAGTGCGAGCAAAAATGACTACTCAGATTAGTGGTCATTGGAGTGCTACTAGTGGTGAGCGTAGCGTGTTTGGTTTATCGTCTAGTCAACTGATTCATGTAGTTGATTATTTAAAAGAACATCAAATGCTTGATTGCCTTGAGTTATTGCATTGTCATTTAGGTTCTCAAATTCCCAATATACATGATATACGCGGTGGTGTATTAGAAGCGTGTCGTTATTACTCTGACTTATGCAAAGAAGGAGCGGCTTTAAATTATATTGATTTAGGTGGTGGTTTAGCGGTGGACTATACCGGCAAACAGTCAAATACCGAACAGAGTCGCAACTACTCTTTAGCAGAATATTGCGAAGATATTGTTGATACAATTAAATCTACGCTAGACACTCAGAGTTTGCCACACCCTATCATTGTGACAGAGTCAGGGCGAGCTACTGTAGCTTACACATCAATCTTGCTTTTTAATATTCTTGATGTGGTGACATTTGAACCTAAAGATTTGCCTGAAGCAAAAGAAAATGAGCATCAATTGCTTAAAAATATGCGTGAGATCATGAGTTATTTAAAGCCACAAAGATTGCAAGAGTGCTTTAACGATGTGCAATTTTATCGCGATGAAGTACGTGAATTATTTAAACGTGGTCAAATCGACTTGCGTATGCGTTCGGTATCGGAAACGCTCTACTTTAATGTTCTACATCGCATCAAAGATATTCTCGCCGAAATGGAGCGTGTTCCAGAAGAGTTAACGGGGTTAACTGAATCCTTAGCCGATATTTATTACGGAAATTTTAGTTTGTTTCAATCATTACCTGATAGTTGGGCAATTGATCAAATATTTCCTATTATGCCTATTCATCGGTTAAATGAAAAGCCAACTCGGCGAGCTATATTAGCCGACATTACCTGTGACTGTGATGGAAAAATTGAACAGTTTGTGGTTGACCAACAAATAGAGAAAACGCTGCCACTGCATGTAACTAATCAAGCAGAAGAATATTATTTAGGTGTATTTTTGGTGGGCGCCTATCAGGAAACATTAGGGGATTTACATAACTTATTCGGTGACACTAATGTTGTGAGTGTAAGGCTCAGTGCCGATGCCAGTTTTGAATTCGTCAAAGAAGTTCATGGCGATACCATCGAAGATGTTTTAAGTTATGTTGAGTATCAACCCCATGAAATGAAAACGCGCTTTCGTAATAAAGTTGAGGCAGCAGTTTGCGATGGTCGTATTAGTGCGCGAGAAAGACAGCAAATCATTAAAACCTTCAGTGCAAGCATGCAAGGTTATACCTATTACGAAAAAGAATGATAAAGAGCTATAAAGAATAATTAAACGATTAACAAAGTAACTTAACGATAAGAGCAAATTACTATAGGTAAAAATTATGAGTAAAGTAATCATTATTGGTGCTGGCGGTGTTGGCCAGGTGGTAGCGCATAAGTGCGCGCGGTTAGTTCACGTATTTTCTGATATAACACTAGCAAGTCGTACAGAAGCAAAGTGCATTTCCATTGCTGAACAAATTAAACAAAAATATGATCGCACTATTGCAACTGCACAGGTAGATGCAGACAATGTTGATGAACTGGTTGCATTATTTAATCAAGTAAAACCTGAGCTTGTTATTAATGTGGCATTACCTTATCAAGATTTAACGATTATGGATGCTTGTTTAGCCGCTGGCGTGCATTATATGGATACAGCAAACTACGAGCCACTGGACACGGCCAAGTTTGAATATCATTGGCAATGGGCCTATCAAGAAAAATTTGAAAAAGCGGGTTTGACTGCGTTATTAGGATCAGGATTTGATCCAGGCGCCACAAATGTATTTACTGCCTATATTGCTAAGCATTATTTTGATGAGATCCATACGTTAGATATTATTGATGTTAATGGCGGTGATCATGGTTATCCATTTGCAACTAACTTTAATCCTGAAATTAATATTCGCGAAGTAACTGCTGAATGTCGTCATTGGGAAAATGGTGAATTTGTGACAACACCAGCTATGTCAACCAAACAAAGTTTCACTTGTCCTGATGGTGTTGGTAGTTACAATATTTATCGCATGTATCATGAAGAATTAGAATCATTAACAAAACATTATCCAAGCTTGAAAAAAGCACAATTTTGGATGAGTTTTGGTGATAGTTATCTGAAGCATTTAGAGGTATTAGGCAATGTTGGTATGACAGGCATTGAGCCCATTGAATTTCAAGGACAACAAATTGTCCCAATTCAACTTTTGAAAGCTTTATTGCCTGACCCATCAACTTTAGGACCTCGTACTAAAGGGAGAACTTGTATTGGTTGTGTGGTTACTGGGATTAAAGACGGTCAAGAGAAAACTGTGTATTTATACAATATTAAAGATCATCAAGACTGTTACGCAGAAGTTCAATCACAAGCAATTTCATACACGACGGGTGTACCTGCAATGATCGGGGCGAAATTGATCCTTGAAGGTGATTGGAATAAGCCAGGTGTTTGGAATATGGAGCAACATGATCCGGATGCCTTTATGGATAATTTAAATGAATTTGGTTTACCTTGGAAGGTTATTGAAAATCCAGATTTTAACTTGCTTAAGTAAGGTTAACTTTATTTCACTATCAGGATGTACCCTTGCATTCTGATAGTTGTTTAGTTTTTTTATTGGTTGCAATTCTTCTTTTTAGTCTGTCAATTATGATAAATAGTAAAACATTTTTACGATTTGATCCCACTAGAGTGCCATCACCTTGTTTTGTCGTTGATGAGGTTGCAGTTGAAAATAACCTACGTATTTTACAACGGGTGCAACAGCAATCAGGCGCAAAAATATTAATTGCGTTAAAAGCTTTTTCTATGTTCAGCCTTGCACCACTCATCGATCAGTATCTACAGGGTACTTGCGCCAGTGGCTTGCATGAAGCCAGGTTGGGACGGGAAGAATTTGCTGGTGAGGTGCATACTTTTAGTGCGGCTTATACTGAAAAAGATCTGATAGAAATTTTAAAAATCACTGATCATCTCGTATTTAACTCATTTGCTCAGTGGCAGCGATTTCAACCTTTACTCAAAGTCGCACAAGCAGAGCGGCAAGAACTAGCCTTTGGTTTACGAGTTAACCCTTTGCACTCAGAAGGTAGTACGCCAATTTACGATCCTTGTGCACCAGGTTCTCGGTTAGGCATTCCTTACCCTGAGTTTAAGCAGCAATCATTAGAAGGTATTACAGGGATTCATTTTCATACCCTGTGTGAACAAGCGTTCGAACCTTTAGCACGTACACTTGATGTGATTGAAAGAGAGTTTGTTGATATTTTACCAAAATTAAAATGGGTCAATTTTGGTGGCGGCCATCACATTACTAAACCTGGTTATAATGTTGAAGGTTTAGTTGAGTGTATAAAAAACTTTCAAGCTAAATATGATGTGCAGGTGTATTTAGAGCCGGGCGAGGCAATCGCAATTCAAACCGGTGTGTTAGTAAGCGAGGTTTTAGATTTAACCCATAACGCTATGGATTTAGCAATACTTGATACATCGGCAACTTGTCATATGCCGGATACTTTAGAAATGCCTTATCGTGCGGAAGTCTTTGGTGCAGGAAAAGAGAATGAATTGTTGCATACTTATCGACTGGGTGGGCAAACTTGTTTAGCTGGCGATGTAATTGGTGATTATTCATTTGAAAAGCCATTAGAAATTGGTCAACGACTAATGTTTGATGATATGTCTCATTATACGATGGTAAAAACGACTACTTTTAATGGCATTGGTTTACCTGCAATTGCTATTTGGAATTCAAATACAGATGAGATACGTATTGTGAAGCAGTTCGGTTATCAGGATTTTAAAAATAGGTTGTCGTAAATTAAAATTAATTGTTACTTTACATTGAAGTTGGAATAAAATTTAAGGCTGTAATCATTTGATGATTACAGCCTTATTTATCTGAGAGAGTGTATTATCTAACACTTTTATTCTAAGGCAAGCTTAAGTTATGCCGCAGATTGTTTTTCGATAAGTCTGTTACTATTGATGAGAGGCGTGTGTGTTATGCGTAACCAAGCTTGAATAACAAAGTTAGAGATAATACCCACACCAAGCATCATTAAAATGGTACCAAATAAATCAAGTTGTTGCGCGCCAAAGATCATTAAACCCCAGCCAATACATAGAAAGTGGATAACGTAAATACCTGTAACATTCTTACTCCAAAAGAAGAGTAATTTCAAAGTTGAATTTGGTTTTAGTTTATTTATTATCAATTGACATAGCCATAACCAAATGAGTACTACGCCTGTCATTGTAACAATGATTCCTGGTCCAGAACGCATATTATCGGCAGCATGAAACGCTGTGTTTGATAAAGTGATTATGGCACCTATAGCAACAACTAGCACACCAGTTAATAATGTGCGTTGAAAAGCCTTGTTGATATCATCACATTGTTTGATCCACTGACCAAATGCCATTCCCACGAGAGGATAGGCTAGCCAAGGAAATAATGGAAACAAGCTGCCTTGGTATTTATTGCCCCAAAATATTTTTAACACCTGATCAAGTGGAGCAATACCACTACTGATATCCCACAATAACGGTGAACCAAAAGTAACTACCATTGCTGTAACAAGCCAAACTTTAGGATTAGGAAAAAAATATTTCAGTAAAATACAAATTGCAAAAGCAAGCGCAGCGCATTGTAGAATATCGACTACCAATAAGCCGTTAATCGGGGTATGTGGACCAAGTTGTTCGTAGGTCACTAAGCCCATTTTTAATGATAACCACGTAGGGATAGTAGCGCGCATTAAGTTTAGTAAATAACCTAATGCAAATAACATTGCAGCGCGTTTTAATCCTAGTGATAAGTTTTGATTATCGGAATAGGCAACAAAAGTTCCCATAATAAAAACAAAAACAGATGCTGATGGCCAACCAAATATAAATTTTATTACTGTACCGAAAAGACCTTGTTGAACTTCTTGTGAACCATAAAAGTTTAAAACATGAATCACGATCATAAACATAATTGCTAAGCCTCGAGCAAGATCGAAGGCCAAAATTCGTGATGGTTTGATATTGCGTGGTTGAGCTATTTCTTGGATGGGTATAGTCATTGATTTAATACTCTAAGTCTAATTATTACGCGTATTGGTATTGGTTTTTACTGTGTGTTTGACGAAGTCGTGACCATATCCGGGTACCCAAGTCTGATAGAATCAGCATGGTTAGCATGGCTATTAATGTGCTACTGAGATCAAGTTGCTGTGAGCCAAAAATTACTAAGCCCCAGCCGACCAATAACCATTGAATAATATAAAGACTAGTAACGTGTTTACTCCAAAAATACAGCAAGTTAAAGAAACGATTAGCTGCAATTTTTTTGACTAGCAATTGACAAGCGTAAAGCCAAACAAATACAAATCCAGTGCTTAGAATCATTGCGCCAGGGCCGCTGCGCATGATCTCAGCAAGATGAAATTCAACATTTGTTAAGGTGAGCAGCGCACCAATAATCATTAAGCTGATGCCACCGAAAAATGAATGGTTAAAAAGTTTGTTTTGATTGGATGTGTTTTTTAGCCAATGACCAAAAGCCATACCCACAATTGGATAGGTCAACCAAGGGAATAAAGGGAATACCGCGCCTTGGGCGTGATGTCCCCAGAATAACTTAAACAGTTCATCAATAACTGGTACACCACTAGTAATATCCCAAAGTATTGGTGAGCCAAAAGCAATGATAATGGCGATAGTTAACCAAACTCTAGGATTTGGAATAAAGTGTTTTAAAAGCAGACAGGTTGCGTAAGCTAAACCAGCATATTGAAATATATCGACGACCAATAATTCAGTGAGTGGCGTATAACCACCAAGCTGTTCATAAGTAACTAACTCCATTTGTAACGAGAGCCACATTGGAATGGTTCCTCTGGCCAAATTAAGTAAGTAACCGAGGGAAAAAAGTATTGCGGCACGACTTAGTCCTTGTGCAAGATTGTGAACGCTCGAATAAGTTAAAAATACGCCCATAATAAAAACAAATATTGGCGCTGCGGGCCAGCTGCCTAATATTTCGATGGCATCGCCGAATAAGGTATCTTGTACTTTGGGCTGACTATAGAAATCTAGCACATGAATTAATATCATGAATAGAATCGCGAGTCCTCTCGCAAGATCAAAAGCATTTATTCTAGCTAAATGCGGTTCGCTTGCAGGTGTAATGCAAGGTGCCGATGTTGTCATTAATTCGATGCTCTCTTTTTATTTTTCGTCAGTTTATTTTCTACTTAGTAAGCCAACTGTTGACTGGTTGTGCTGATTTGTATTTGTCGGTTTTGATAGGCAAACAATAAGCAAAAAACACTCGTTAATGAAAGAACAAGGCTAACAAGAATAAGATTTAATAATGAGCCTTCGGTTACTCCACCGAGCAGAATTTGTAATAGATCGTATAGGGGACAAATAGCAAATAAAATCGCTGACAATAAGGCTTGTTGAACCATTACTTGACGGCTGTCTCGAAATAATAATGTATGAAAAAATGAGAAAATGAGACCTGTGGAAAATAAATAAGGTAAAGTATCAACTCTTGCAAATGTTTCTGGTAAAAAGCGAGTAGCAACAAAACAAATAGCAACAGACAACATACATCCGATTGAAAAGCATAAAGTCATTGCCCGGACAAAAGCTAAACTGCGTTGTTTGTTTTCCTTTCGATTAGCGGCATGTTTTTTCAGCCAAATTAGATTTCCTGAAAGAATTAAATAACAGCAGCCTAAGCCTAAGAAAAAATAAACAAATTGCAGCGCAATTCCGCCAAAGTTACCATAATGTAATTGCTTTAATACGTGATAGGCTCCTTGTACTGGATTTTCCATTACATGAGTTTGTTTAAAATTAAGATAATCATCTAACGGGTAGGTTAGCGTTAGCCGTTCTGTTACACTATTGGTGTCAACCAGGCGCAGTTCTACCTGAGCATTTTCATCTCCAAAAGCAAAAATTTTGGCTAAATAAACTTTCGCGCCGGGTAACTGCTGGTTGGCATGATCGATAGTGAGATCAATTGCTTGCCAGTTCATTGGCTCTCCGCTTGTTTCGATATTGGTTGGAGATTTGAAGCCACTTGTTTTTGATAACTCTCCAATATCGCCTTGGAACACAAGATATCCAAAACCTGCTTGAAATAGAATGCTTAAATTAAACATAACGCCGGTTAAGGCATACATAAAAGTATAAGGTAAAGAGGTTACGCCGATAAGGTTGTGTCCATCTAGATAGGTATGTATGGATTTTTTTAGGCGGTATTGATAAAAATACTTAATCAGTTTTTTTAAGTGAATTAGTATTCCGCTAAAAACAACAACAAAAAATATTAGAGATATAATGCCGACAATTTGAGTACCGCCTGGTATATTCAGGTCAATGTGTAGTTTGTAAAGAAAGTCAGCAAGATAATAGCGACCACTTGTATTGTTTAATTCTTTTCCTGTTTCAGGATCAAAATATAATCGGTAGCGTTTGTGAGTGCCATTGCTTTCTTCGGTTGAAAAAAAAGCTTGGTATTGTGGGCTTTCATCGGTTGGAAACAATAATAAGACTCTATGATCTGCAGGAATATTATAGTTACGATCCATAATGATTTTTGTAATATCAGCTGGTGACAATATATCATCAGGCAACTTTTTTTCTTGATGGTGATATTGTTCCCAAGCATGAATATTGCTTTTAAAAAATGATAGAGTGCCGCAAAGAAACACTATCATTAACGCACCTGAAATAATAAGGCCAAGCCAACTATGAGCACTGGTTAATTGTCTTTTTGTTTGTTGATTCATTGAGGGAATCCCATCATTAAATATGCGCTGAGATATAACAATATGCTGGGTACAGCAAATTTAAGTGCACGTAACCAAGAGGTTTTAGTTGAATGCGCCGCATAACAGTAGGTCATTATTCCTGCCCAGCAGGGAATAAACACGAGTACCGTCAGTGTTATCATTAACGCCGTACTATTGGGGAAAGCTAGACTCAATGCTGTTGGGATAAATAGAAAGAAGATGAGCCCGGAAAATAAACCTGCAAATGTTTTGTGCCACATGTCTACTGTCCCTGACTAATTAATTGAGCCAAAATACATAGGCCGACTATTGAAATGGTGCCGTGTTTCAGCCAATGTGGTTGATGTGCTAACAAGATAATACTGCTGGGTAGCATCAACATATTAATCAGTAATAAGTCGATTGCCGCAACAATCATTGACCATCCATTCAATGTTAACCAGATAAAACTAGCGATATTAACGATACAAAAGCTTATCCAAGCGGTTGAAACGGGCAATATTGCTTGTTTATGCTGTTGAGCTATTTGTTGTCTTGGGCTAGCGGCATAAAGCATAACGCTTGCGAGCCAAAAAAGTGGGATTAACACAAAAAAAGCCAATGGTTGTTCCTCATACCTGAGAGTTTTACTATTAAATCTAATATATAATCTTAATGATAATCGTTATCAATTATATCATCAAGTCTATAGTTCGATATTGCATAAAGAAATGAGTAGTTTAAGTACTTATTTTTTATTTGTTAGAGCGTGTTTATCACTAAAAAATGGGAGTTAGATGGAGCTAGGAGAAGAACCTGCGCAATATACTATTTCTGCCACGGGTGGTGCATGCCAGTGAAATTGTTCGATAAAAATATTGCTTTTTTATTGCAAAATAGCAATAATCGCAACCTAAATGATAAGCATTCTTATTATCAATATTAAGGCGAATTTATGTTATCCCATTATACAAACAATAAACTGGCTAAGTTGCCAGTTATTATCTCCGCTGTTTTAGCCGGAACACCTGCATTTGCAGAGGAGACCATAGATGTAGATCCTAGCGCTGATTCAGAGTTAGTTGTAGTTGTAGGTCATACTACAAATACAGAAATAACACCGGACGATCTGGAAAAATATCAAGCGAATGATTTGGAAGATATTTTTAGACAAACACCGGCCGTTACTGTTGGCGGCTCTTTAGGTATTGCACAAAAGATTTATGTCCGTGGTTTGGAAGATACTATGTTGAATGTCACTGTTGACGGTGCACCACAAACGAGTACCTTATTCCACCATATTGGTCGTGTATCAATTGAACCAGAATTATTAAGAAATGTTGAAGTTCAGGCCGGGGCTGGTGAAGCAACTGCGGGTTCAGGGGCTGTAGGCGGTGCCATTCGTTTTAAAACGAAAAGCGCTGATGATTTACTAGGTGGTGATAAAAAATTTGGTGGTACCATTAAAGCGAGTTATTTTACTAACGATGGTCATAAAGAAAGCCTCTCATTTTACGGTAAAGTGAGTGATAACGTTGGTATTTTAGCTTCATACGTTAATGTTGAGCGAAACAATATGGAAGATGGTGATGGTAAGGAAATTCCAGGCACGGCGGCTAATCAATCCCTTACGTTCGTTAAATTGAATGCTGAGTTGACTAACCGTCAAAATTTAACTGTGAGTTATGAACACCGAGAAGAAGAAGGTAAATTTGCTAAGCAAACTAACTGGGCACCACTGCAAGATGATCCTTTATATGAGTCCGAGGGTGAACGAGAAACGATAGTGCTTAATCATGTTTGGTATTTTAACGAGTTGGTCAATTTAGAAACTACGGTTTATAACACTGAATCTTCTTTTAGCCGTGAGTTATTTACATGGATTGCCAATATCGAAACTACTGGTTTTGATATTCGTAACACCAGTGATGTTGGTTCTCACTCTCTAACTTATGGGGTTGAGCGTAAGGATGATGAAGTTAATGCTTATTCCTATGCTGATTTTGGCGGTATTTATAAAGAAGAAGGAACTGTTACTGGCATATATCTTCAAGATCATTGGCAAGTCTTTGATGATTTGCTGGTGAGCTTTGGCGTACGCCAAGATACTTATGAATTAGATCATACTGGTGAGTCGGCCAATTGGATTAGAAATAGCGAAGGTCGTTGGGTAATAGAGGTTGATGGAAATGGCAACCCAATCACATCAAATAATGAGTTTTCTATCAAAAAACAGGATGGAGTTAGCAAAAATCTAGGTTTTGTTTACACGCTTGCTGATAATTTAGATTTTTCTGTCGGTTATGCTGAAGCATTTAGAGGGCGACAAGTTGCTGATGGTTTTACCGTTGGTGAACTAGCTTTTAATCCCAACTTGGAAGCCGAAGACGTCATCAATAAAGAAGTTGGTTTAGAATATAGTGATGGAACTTTTGTTTTCGAAGTTTCGGCCTATAATAGTGAAATTGAAGGCGTTGTTTTTGATAAATTTAAAGGTAGAGAAGGCGTTTTTTACGAAAACATAGGGGATCTTGAAACTAAAGGTTTTGAGCTTGTTGCGGGTTATCAAGCTGATAATTTTGATGTGCTTGTTAGCTATAGTAGCAACGATGTAGAGCTAAATAATGCACCATTTATATGGCCTGATCTGACTGCTCCTCAAGGTTATAGCGAGAGGATTATTGATGGTGTTGATTTAGCTGCTTACGAATACGGTGGTCTAGGTAATGCTGGCGGCGATTCGTGGAATGTTGCTTTCAATTATGAAATTAATGAGCAATTAGAAGCTGGTTGGAATTTTCAGTATGTTGAAAGCTTAAACGATATTGATGTTTTCCATCGTTCAATTGAACTGGGATGGGTGACAGAGCTTAACACAATCAATAAACCAAGTTATCAAGTGCATGATGTTTATGTTAAATATGATCCAACGGAAAGTGTTAGTTTACATTTAACAGTGCAAAATTTATTGAATGAATCTTATCGAAGTCATGGCAGTGTAGCTGATTATGGTCACATTCCAGGCTACGAATCGATAGTTGGTATTAAAGAAGCTGGTCGAGATATTCGCTTAACAGCATCTTATCAATTTTAACTTTTTAGTTTTGCTGAAAAAAATGAACTATTTTTTCATTAGCTTAATCGATTTTAAAAGATGTCATTGAGTCCATTCTGGGTACAAGGTTAAGCATTAATCGCTAAAACAGCCAGATTTTTATTAATCTGGCTGTTTTATTTCACTTTCAGATAAATATGAAGCGACTAGCTATAATAATCGACCGAATAGAAAGCTAAAATACCGTCTTTCTATATCCAGGCTACCTGCAATTAAGCTTTGTTCAAATCGAAGTCTCCTTTTTATATATTCGTACTACTTGAAGAGGTATGATTGGCTTGCCCTTCGGGGTGCCCAGCTAAAAAGTTTGCACCGCATTACAGTCCTTGTGAAGGACCAGTTATTCACTGCGTTTTGTGCCTTGTTCAAACTTTTTAGCTGAATACTGAAACAAGCATCTTCAAGTAGTACGGGTATAAACGTTTAGTGCTCGTATATGTGCAGCCTCATTAATTATTGAGTGTAAAGCCTCGGAACTTTTTATCTTGCTTGTTTTTAAGCGTAAGAAACATTGAATGAAAATTTAGCATAGAATTGTAGAATAGCCCTCATAGAAAGACGCTATGGGCTATGCTATTCTCTTATTCTCGATAGAGTATATAGCTGAGTCCCATTTATTCGACTATTGGAAATCAGTTTGGCAAGAAGTCAGTTTGCAAAGCTATTCAATTGAATGCATACAGGTTTGGTCAAGTATTGTTCAATTAAGTGGTTTGGAGTCAATCGGTAAAAAATTTTGATAGAACTTACAAGGTTTTAATATTTTGATTTCTAACCTGACCTATTGTACTTTACACACAATTTTATTGATAAAAAAAGATAAACTATGGAATTAAATTTTGACGGCGTAGAGCAGCAGTCTCTTGCCGATTTTACTGAAAAAGCATATTTGAATTATTCGATGTATGTCATCATGGATAGAGCATTGCCACATATTGGTGATGGGTTAAAGCCGGTACAAAGACGTATTATTTATGCAATGAGTGAGCTGGGTTTAAAAGCGACAGCCAAGTATAAAAAATCTGCACGTACTGTTGGGGATGTTTTGGGTAAATTTCATCCTCACGGGGATAGTGCATGCTATGAAGCAATGGTTTTAATGGCACAACCATTTTCTTATCGTTATCCGTTAGTTGATGGCCAAGGAAACTGGGGAGCACCAGATGATCCTAAATCTTTTGCCGCTATGCGATATACCGAGTCAAGACTTTCAAAATATGCTGCGGTGTTACTGTCTGAGCTCGGTTTAGGAACGGTTGATTGGGCTCCTAATTTTGATGGCACGCTAAAAGAGCCAAAAGTATTACCGGCCAGACTACCTAACCTGTTACTAAATGGCACAACCGGGATAGCTGTAGGTATGGCTACTGATATTCCTCCTCATAACATTAAAGAAATTGCGAATGCTTGTATTCATATCTTGGATAATCCTAAGTCGACTTTGTCAGATGTATTAGAGCATGTACCAGGACCTGATTTTCCAACTAATGCTGAAATCATTACACCTAAAAAAGATATTCAGAAGGTTTATGAGACTGGGCGAGGTAGCGTTAAGATGCGTGCTGCCTACGTTGTTGAAGAGGGTGAAGTTGTTGTTAATGCACTTCCTCATCAAGTTTCTGGAGCTAAAGTGTTGGAGCAAATTGCTTCACAAATGCAGGCAAAAAAACTGCCAATGGTTGCAGATTTAAGGGATGAGTCTGATCACGAAAATCCAACTCGTTTAGTGATTATTCCTCGTTCGAATCGGATTGACATAGAAGGATTAATGAAACATTTATTTGCAACAACCGACTTGGAAAAAAGTTATCGTATTAATATGAATGTGATCGGTATTGATGGCAAGCCCCAAGTTAAGGGATTAGTCCGGTTTATTTCTGAATGGTTAGAGTTTAGAACACAAACAACACGCAAGCGATTAGAACATCGTTTAAATAAGGTTAATGAACGATTACATATTTTAGAAGGTTTATTGATTGCCTTTTTGAATATTGACGAAGTGATCAAAATAATTAGAGAAGAAGATAAACCTAAACCTGTTTTAATGAAGCGGTTTTCAATAACCGATATTCAGGCCGAAGCAATTCTGGAGCTAAAGCTACGCCATTTAGCGCGACTGGAAGAAATGAAAATTAAGGGCGAGCAAGATGAGTTAGCCAAAGAAAAAGCATCGCTTGAATTAATTTTGAGCTCTAAAGCTCGTTTGAAAACGCTTGTTAGAAAAGAAATTAAAAAAACAGCTGAAGAATTTGGTGATGAGCGCAAGTCTCCAATTGTTGAGCGTGAAGAAGCTAAGGCGCTCAGTGAGTCAGATCTAATGCCAAGCGAAGCTGTGACTGTTGTTTTATCCAAAATGGGGTGGGTAAGGTGTGCTAAAGGACATGATGTGGATGCCGCATCATTAAACTATAAGGCTGGTGATGATTTTTGCTCAGCAGCTAAAGGAAAAAGTAATCAAATCGCTGTTTTTCTGGATTCAACAGGTAGAAGTTATGGTGTACCAGCCCACACATTACCCTCTGCGCGGGGGCAAGGTGAACCATTAACTGGTCGTTTAAACCCTATTGCTGGAGCCACTTTTATTGATGCAATGATGGGCGATGATAAACAGTCGTTTCTCTTTGCTAGTGATGCAGGTTATGGCTTTGTTGCGAATTTTTCTGACATTATTACTCGAAATAAAAATGGTAAGGCATTGTTATCCTTACCTAAAGGAGCAAATGTACTCAATCCTTGTCTGGTCGATGACTACGACAATCAGTTGTGCGTTGCAGTCTCTAATGAAGGTCGAATGCTGATATTTCCTATTTCGGACTTACCTCAGTTAGCAAAAGGTAAAGGCAATAAAATTATTGGTATTCCTGCGGCTAAATTACAATTACGCGAAGAGTTTGTGGCTTGTATTACCGTTATTGGTCCTGAGCAGTCATTATTGGTTTACTCTGGTAAGCGTTATTTGCGTATAAAACCAGGTGATATGGAGCACTACCGTGGAGAGCGAGGACGCCGAGGAAATAAGCTTCCTAGAGGTTTCCAAAAAGTTGACTCTCTAGAGGTAGACACCGCCGATTAATCTTGATTAAGGCTTTTGAATGGGAAAAAAACGGATGAATTAGAATTGTTGGACTATATTTAAAGTAGGCTGGTCGATTTATTACTAGCCCTTATGAATATTGTTGTAGGATAGTTCAATTGAGTTCTTCAAAAAGTCACAGTGATAGAGATTTCCTTAGTGGAATATACATTCCTCCTCAGCCAGGATTGTTTGAACAAATAGAAATGTGTGGTGCCGATTTAGATAAGATTGGCGAGGTCATTTCTGTTGATCCTGGCGTAAGTGCCGCAGTTATAAAAATTGTTAATTCCCCCGTTTTTGGATTAGCGAATAAGATTGGTTCTATTCCCCAAGCGGTTGTGATGTTGGGGGTTGAACGAGTCATTAGTATTTTAAAAACTTTACTGCTTCGTAAATCAATGTCGGATATTAATTCTCGTATGGATATGAACTTATTTTGGCAGAGTTCTGTGTCTGTTGCTTGTGTGGCATCAACTATTTGCCGCCAGTTAAATTTAGCTATGGCTGATGAAGCCTATATGTTGGGGCTTTTTCATAACTGTGGTATTCCTGTAATGGCTGCTCGGTATAGTAATTATCAAAAAGTGATGGAGTTTTCTTATAGTCGTGAAGATGGTCGTATTACGAGTGAAGAATTTGCCAATTTTGGGGTTCATCATGCCGCGGCAGGTTATAGGATATCAAGGGTTTGGAATTTGCCAAAAGTTATTTGTTTAGCTGTTAAACACCATCACTCAGTTGCGCGAGTATTAGATGATCATTCAATTGAGAGTCCTACATTAAAGACATTACTATGTGTATTAAAAATGGCTGAGCATATGGTCAATTTACCTGAAAAGCTTGCTCAGTCTGATGTGGATTTTGAATGGAGTCGATTAGGGGATAAAGTTTTAGAATTTTCTGGTTTATCCGAATATGACTTTGAAGATCTTGAAGATGCTGTCAGATATACACTGGGAGGTAATTATTAAGTCAGCTGAACAGCTATTGATTAAATATTGTTGTTTTATTTCTGCCGCCTTCTTTTGATTTGTAGAGTCCTTGGTCTGCTAGTTCTAGCCACTGTTTTGCAGAGCTGATTGCTTTGGTTAGTTCGCAAATACCTAAACTAATGGTAAACTGGACTGTATATTGTTCATAGTTAACACTGAGTTTTGCTATGCTGGTACGTAATCTTTCAGCAAAAGTAAACGCGCCTTTAGCATCAGTATTATTAAGTAGAACCACAAACTCTTCGCCACCATATCGGCCGCAGACATCAATATCTCTTGCGCAACTTAGTAATGTTTGCGCACATTCACGAATGACTTCATCACCTGTCTGGTGGCCATAGGTATCATTAACTTTTTTGAAATGGTCAATATCAAAAATAACTAGTGATGTTGGTTCTGAGTATCTTTTGAATTTTGCAAACTCTTCTTCTTGGCGCTCTTGCCAGTAACCTCTATTATTTAATCCTGTAAGTTTATCGGTTCGACTGAGAAACTCTAGTTTTTGATTCGCTTTCTCAAGCGCTAGACTACCTGTCGCAATATCGGTTACATCGTAAACGATAATGCATATGTTTGTGACTTCTCCCGTGGTTGCCGTTATTGGAAATATTGATATGTTCTGATACATATACTCGGCAGTTCCTGTAATCGGTCGATAATTTTTAAATTTGAATATATAGGGGCGTTGTTCCCAAATACTAAATGCTCGGGTGTGTAATTGGAAAACTGACTCAACTTTATGTTGAAACCAATCGACAGGAATATCTGGAAAGAGTTCAAAAAGGTTTTTTCCTTTAGTTTTATGGGCAAGAAAACCACTATGATTTTCCATAAATGAGTTCCACACTTGAATTTCATTTTCAGGGTTTAAAACGATCAGGCCAGCATCGATATTTTGTAGCATATCGATCATCCAATGGAATTCTCTGAGTTGTTCGATGTTTGTTTCCATAGGCTAAATGATATAACTTATTCTTTGTTTAAGTGTGTCAATACAGTCTTCGGTCAGCAATATTAACAGATCGCAATTAACGCCTTTATTTTCTATGCTGTAAGTAATTTCTATACTGAGTGTTTTTTTCCATTGCTTATTTTTAGCAATTAAATCAGGAATTTTAATATGTTGGCCTAGTACAACTGGGTGACCTTGGCTGAGATTAACATCGAGTTGATCAGATATGCCTTGCAAACATGCGCCAACTAAAATATTCGCAATATCCATTAGTAATTCAAGCTCAACATTTTCGTTTATTTCTCCTTGATACTTCATTATCTTAGCAATATTTTTAAAGCTTGAATCGTTGAATATTAATAAAGCTTCGCCAGACAGCCCTGGACCAATAAAGCCTTGGCAAACGGATGAGACTGTTGATTCATTTTCGGCAAACTGTAATGCCATGATGAGTTCATTCAGCTCTATTTGGTTCACTTTTGGGACTGGTAGTTCAACAAATACATCTAAGAAGCGTGCTAGTGAGTCACCCGCTCGACCCATTGCGATATTGGCTATTTCTTGGCAAGCATCGATAAAGGTTCCATAATCATCAAGATCGGCTGGTGTAAAGTTGCTTTTAGCTGGGGGTGTTTCATTGGCATGAGATGTAAAAATGCAGTGAGAGTCTAAAGTTTCTAGCATTTTCTCTGGGCTAATCGGCTTTTTTATAAAATCTATTGCGCCTAGGCCAATCACTCTTGTTTGAGCATCTGGCTGTATATCACCAGAAACCACGATAACATCACAATCAATTTCCTGCTCTCTAAACTCTTCAAGTGTTTCATAGCCATCCATTTCTGGCATATTAAGGTCTAAAAATATTAACTCAGGAGAGACTTCTTGAACGACTTCCAGGCAATGGCGACCATCTTCTGCAAAGTGTATTTCTACATCCCAGTCAGCCGGTAGACAGCGTGCTAGCTGGTTTCTTGCCATTCTTGAATCGTCACATATTAAGATAGAAGTGGTCATTGAGTTTTTTTAGTTTTTTCCCGCTAAATAGTTCAAATTTGAACCCGTTTGACATTGCACTGGCCTATCTTAAAACATAGCAACAATTTGAGAAATTACCAGTCAGGTATCGCAATAATTAGTAATGATGTAGTTTATTTGTCGACCCGTCTGTTGTTTTATCGATTCGTCTACTGATTCAAGTAAATGGAATATGGTTGGGTCTGATTCATCTTTAGTTTGCTTTTCGATAAACTGCCCAAAAGGAGTTAAATTATTTTGCTCAAAACCGATACAAATGACTTCACCAAAATTGGTTTGCAGTGTTAACTGATTAATCTTTTGATGTAAACGATTAGATAAAGAAACACCAGTAATAACCGCACGTTCGTTCTCTAGGACTAAGATAGTTCCTTTTCCTATAAATGCTCTGACTTTTATCTCTAAAGTAATACTTGCTAATAATTCTTTAATTAAATACACCAGATTTATGGCTTCTTCTAAAGCTTCATTTTCGTCATTAGAATCTAAAAATGGAATTAAGCAACCAGATAATATTTCACCTTGTGACTGGACACCATGGGTTTGAACTGCTGCTTTTAAATATTGCTCTGCTAGGGTTAATGAATGAGCCGTTTTTTCATTATCCTGCTCAATCATCGCAAATTGACAAAAGCAAAATATACTGTCGTTAGCTCTTCTACTTGCTGTCCACTGTGGAGTATCTGAGGGAAGGTGGATATTTTCACTCAAAGATTGAAACTGTGTTTTAGACAACTCTTCCAATGATTCAAGCCATTGTTTATTATCTTTAGGAAGTTGGGGGGCGTTAATTTGTATGAGACGGTGGCAAAGTGAAATAAGGTTTTTAACTCGTCGATTGTAGCGAAAAGTAATAACTAAAAGTATCAGCAGCAGTACTGCGGCGATTGTCAAAATAATTACTTGTGAGCGTTGAAGTGATTTTCTGAAACTACTTTCTAAAAGTTGCCGATTGAGCGTGATTTTAAACCAGCCAGCAGTGACATCTTGATAAGTTATTTTTTCAATAAAAGGAATATCACTTTGCGATTGAATATAAGATTGGGTCGCCGCTTCAAGTGCTTGCTTAGATATTTGAGTCTTTTTTGGTTGGTCGTTTTCGGTTGATGCCTGCTTTATTTCTGCTTCACTACTTTTTTCTTTTGAATTTGTAGGGAGGGGATCAGAACTATCGATATTTTTAGCTGAGTGATCGCTAGTTTCAGAAAGTGTATTGTCTTCTGGAAAACGGGCTATGACTTGGCCATCTTCTGCAAAAATTGTTGCGCTTCTAATATAAGGATCTTTCGCAACATTTTCTACAAGCATTTTTAACTGGATTTTATCATCTGATAGCAAAGCATCAGCCGATGAATTGGCTGCTATTTGTGCAATACTATGAGCATATTCAGAGGTACGTTGAGCAACCAGTTGTTCAACTTGATAATTGATGATTGTCCAACTGGACAGTAGGATAAAACTCGTGATTATTGCAATTAAGCTGAATAAGCCACGCATTAATCCTGGCGGTTTTATTGGTTTTTGTTGTTTTTTAGTCGTCATTAGTTGATTGTAGCAAGTAAGAAAAGGCTGTGTAAAAACTAAAATGCCATGTTGGTCATAGTTTTTGTGTTGCCAAGAGGTTATAGCGTATAAAATACGGGGTTTATTGGGTAATGGATTTTAGGTAAATGCATTCAATTACAAATTTGGCCATCGTATATGGTTCGCAATACCATGTTGTTCAGGGGCAATGGGAGCCTATGAATAGTTCAGAGACTAATTTGAGTCGTTTAAGCTTATTTAGTCATTTGTCTTCTGATAATCAAATCACTGAGTTTGCTGCAATGTGCCAAAGTTTTGCTACAACTCTTTGGGTGCGGTTGGTACAAACAGAATCTCATTGTTATTGGGATATAAGAGCAGACTACCAGAGCTTGCAAAGCTTTATCCAACAATGTGTGGCTGGTTCTTGTTTTGATTATTTATTGTGGCCAGAACTACAAATATTACCGCCTCAACTAATCGTTTTTGACATGGACTCGACTTTTGTTGAAATAGAAGTGATTGATGAGCTTGCTAAACGACATAATGTTGGTGAGCAGGTTTCGCAGGTAACTGAAGCGGCCATGCGCGGAGAGTTAGATTTTGCAGAAAGTTTAGTCAATAGAGTGAGTTGTTTAAATGGGTTGCCTGCTAAAGTCATAGATGAAATTGCCGCCTCTTTACCTATATCCAAGGGCGTTGAATTTTTAGTTGAGCAGGCAAAGAAAAATAATTGTCAGGTTGCCATTGTTTCTGGCGGGTTTAAACCTTTTGTTGAGCATTTAAAATCTTCACTTGGATTGTTCAAAGTTAAAGCAAACGAACTCAAAATTGAAGACGGTGTTATTACTGGAGAACTGGTTGGTGAAATTGTTGATGCTAAAGCAAAGGCGGAGTTTTTAATTGACTTATGTAACCAACTAAAGATAAATACAGAACAAGTGCTAGCTGTTGGTGATGGTGCCAATGATTTGGAAATGATGGCTGCGGCTGGCTTTAATCTCGCTTATAGAGCGAAACCTAAAGTACAAGCGAAAGCCAACGGGCGAATTAATTTCACTCATTTGGGATATTTGGCTGATGTTTTTGGGTGGGAATAAATTATTATTCAGTTTGTTCAAACGGTGTCGTTAATTTTGCCTGACTGTTTGTTTTTAGTTTGAGTGGCTTTTGGTTAAAAGCCACTCGCTGAAAAGTCATAATCCATTTTTGCACTAGGTCTTTGCAAATAATAGCCTTGAATGTAGCGCACATTCATTGGCCAAAGTGCTGCTAACATAGCAGCTTCTTCTACCATTGGTATGATACTATGCTTATCTTTGCTATGTATATCATCGAGTAGATTGATTACTTCTTCTTCAATCTCACTATTTTTGTGTATATCTTTCGCTTTTTCTTCAGATATTTTAACAAAATCAACATCGAGCTGATCGATTAGTGCCTTTTGTTCTGGGTTGGCACCATATCCCGATAAACACAGAGAGTAGCCTTTTTGTTTCAGATCGGCTGATAGGGTTATTACACGCTTCAAGTGATTTGTTGCATCAATTTCTTCAATTTGAAACACAATCGATGACTTAGCCAGGCCACTTGCCTTAGTGGCTTTTTCAATAAAAGAAACGAGCGTTTGATCTATCAGCGAAACGCTACTTAAATTAATAAAAAGCTGTGTTTTTTTGGCGACTTTCTGCACCATTAGTGATTTTAGTGATTGTTTAATAATCCATCGATCAAGTTTTTCACCCAATCCAGCGGCTTTGGCAACAGGAAATACTTTGCTAGAGTCCATGTCATTTCCTTGCTCATCTTTCAGTCTCAGTTGAACCTGATAGAGTGCTTTTTCATCTCCATGAAGTTTAACTATTGGTTGAAAGAGAAGTTGTATACGGCCTGATTCAATGGCGTCTTGAACTTTATCTAGTAGCTTGGCGTCTTGCTCATTACTGGCTTCTCTAATTGCTTTGTTAAAGACTTTAAAGCCATTACCTTTTTCTACTCTATTAGAGGCGCTATGTGCATCAGAAAGCAGCTGTGCGGCATCGTCACTACCATCACCAACGGGGCAAATACCAATACTGAAAGTAATTTTGATGGTGTGCCCTTCGACATCAAATAAGTGTTCGCTAATTTCTTTACATAAGTTAGCTGCTATATCTCTGGCTTTTATCTTTGATTTATTGGGGACTAAAAAGCTAAAAGCATGGTCACTCACTCTGGCTAGTTTAAAGTCTTCTGAAACATGTTCTGTTAACCATTTTGCGCAGTCGACTGTAACTTGATCTACACCTGCAATACCATATTCACTGAGTATTTTGGCATGTTGATCATATTCGATATACAAAATATTAAATGTATCGCCTTGTTCATTCGCGGCTTCAATGGCTAATTGAAGTTGCTCATTAAAATAATTACGGTTAAATAAGTCTGTCAGTGTATCTTGAGCGCTCAGTTCGCGCAGCTTTTCTTCAAGCTCGGCATTATCTGCTGCTGGCCGAATTAAAAGTTGGGTGCAAACTTCTTCATCATAGTTAGCTGTTGAAAGCGTCATTAATGCTTCAAATTGGCTCATATCAGATTTTGTGCCTTTAAACGTGAAGCTTTGATGATCACTGGTTGCAGCCATTGTTTTTAAATATTGACGAAATTCATCTTGGCTTTCTTTGGCAATCATGTCGAGTGCAGGCACACACAAAAGTTCATCATGATCACTATAGTCAAACAATTCTAAATAAGCGTTATTGGCATAAACATGCATACCATCATGGACATAAGCGATGGCATCTTGAGAATTATCTAATAATAATGTGCAGCGTTTTTCTGTAGCTTTTAGCGCCAGTTCGGCTTGAGTTTTTTTACGGCGAGTTTCTAAGCTGGCGAGTTCTCGTTCAATTTTTAAACAGAGTAATGTTTGATTGTTTTTAGTAACGCCATCAACCGCACCATAATTCATTACCTCTGTTAGTATTTTATCGCTGTACTCTTCCATCATAATTATGCATGGAATATCACGACCATAAGTTGCAATCTGCTCGATTGCTTGTTTAGCTGGCAACGCAGAATGATCTAGATTTGCCAGCAGTAAATCTGAAACGCCTTTATCTAAAGCCTGTGCCAATTCTTCGGACGTTAAGACTTGTGTTGCCCGAACGGCAAAGCCTCGGTTACGTAATGAATTGATAATGACCTCGGCCTGGTTCGATGAAGGCTCTAGTAAAAGCAAATGAATTGTTTTTATTTTTGCAGTCATTTTTATCTTTTATTTTGACTTGATGTCTAAGTTCATTGTATCCGAGATCACCGCTCTACAAAAGAGAATGAAGTCAAATAATTTATTTATGATATCTATTCTGGCACATTAGCATTAATTAAAGTCGTTTTCAGCAGTGCCTTAAAATATATCCCAGATACCATCGATATCCTCAGTATCATCAGGTGAGTTTTTAGTTTGAGGAGGTGCGTTTAAATTAGTTGCATCTCCTTGTTTTTCAAAAGCAAATTGTCGATAACTACTGGTTGCGGCCACTTCTTTTGTTAAACGAGCATTATAAGCAACACCTTGCTCGACGACCTTTATTTTGTTGCTAATCGAAAAGTATAACGGGTTGGTCAGTATAGTAGCGGGTTGGCCAATGCCAGTTAAAGCCGGTAGTATTAGGCCTCTACGAAAATCGTTCTCATCCTGTCGTGTTGAACGGCGTTTAATATTAATCGCTGTGACGCCAGGTGCTAACAATTGTACACCCATTTGTACCAGACTTCCTTTTGACTGTCGTCTAACCCAGCGAACAACGCCAACACTCCAGTGCTCTCTATTGTGTTGATCGAGTTCTAAAAAGCCAAGTACTTCGCCTGTTTGGGCGTGTTTAGGTAATTCACTGGCTGCAATTTGAATACAATAGCCGCTTGGGCTCATATTGAGCAGTGAAACTTCTTGAAATTTATAATTTTCACGTACTATTGTATCTCTACTGCGGTTAGTTGGCTGAAATTGTGTTTTTCCCTTTTCAGCTTCAGACTGATAGTATTTTTCCCATACATCTGAGTCTGGCGGTCCCGAAGAGCTAAGGTAATTAAAGTTTTGTTGGATATTTTTATCATTTGATTGAGCCACATCGAGTAAAGTCGCATCTTTAAGACTACCTTCCATTGCCGTCAATGTATCATTTGTTCCATCAATTGATGGCCCTTTTCCAATATTGTATTTTTGCATTAGCAAGTAGTGAGTTGCACCTAACCCAATACTGATATTTATGCTATCGTCGCATGGTGTTCGGGCAAAAGCTCTGTGTGTACCATGACTCCATGTCTGTATTAAATGTCTGATTAACATGGTTTTTCGAGCGCTTAGTTGTTCTTTATCATCAACAGAATGCAGCATATGTTTTAGTTGATCTATCGCCGTAAAAACAGTCAATTTGAGATTGTTTTTTTCTCCTTGAGGTTTATAAAGCGATTTGTGAATTGGTGGTGACGATGAGTTTAAATCAACAACATAGTGCTGCTTGTTATAAGCATGAGACTTTAATGAAACGTGCTCTGATAGTTCAGGTAGCAGCCCCCATAAAAGCTCTACTTCTCTTTGATGCAATTGATATGGGTTAGCTACTGTTAATAATAATATTTGTAAAATACACTCAGATGCTGATGAGCTCTGCTTATTATATTCTATGGCAACTTTTTGATTTTCCAAGTCATTCTGGATTGCAATTTGATAAAGGCAATAGAGTTCTCGCCAGATTCTACGTGGCACTGATGCGTATAATTGATAACATCGAAGTATGACTAAGCCATGATAGTGAATTGCATGCACTAATGCTGTAAGTAGCAATTTTTTATTAGAACGCTTGATCTCTTGAGCGATTATAGACTCGATAATTGAGTGAAAGCCTATAGCCAATTCTGTCTGAATGGCTTGTACTAGGGCTGCAACTTTTTTTTGTTTATCCGTTAATGCAATATGATTATTAATATATTGCTTTTCAAGGGAGTGAATTAATTCATCGGCAACAGGTTCTAAACTGGTTAATATTGATAGGCGTTTATCATCATCCAGCAGAGACTGGTTAACATCTACCAATAATCGATAGCTACTCATTGAGCTTTCTCCGACGTTCGCCATAGGTAAATTTTGTACCCAGTTGGCTACTTTCTTAGGAGTCAGTTCAAATGCTGGTTTGTGATACGCCTGGTGTTCCCTAAGGGTTAGTCCAGAGCTGCCTTGCTTCATTATCAAATCCCTAACAACTTGAATTTAAAGGTTAAATCATTACTGAAATACACATCATATTCCGAAATTTACATGAATTACTTAGCAAAAGCACTTACATTTATCTATAAAAGCTATATTTTATAGAAATGTATGGTTTTATTTACTACCAAACTAACTTTTATTGAGGTTATTGAAGAAAAGTAACAAGTTATTGTTGACTTACCATCTACCTTAAGATCCAGTTTAGTATAATTGTATTGATTCTGCTGGAAAGTCATCGACTTAGCTTGGATACTTGGTTTTGAACTGATAAATATTGTTAGGTTGAGAGACTACTGCTTAAATGTCTGTTGTCAGGCAATAATCTTTTTACTGGCTTCCCCTGCAATTTCTACCGCTAAACGAGGCACTAAGTAACCGGGTAGCTTTTTTCTGACTTGCTCGATTATTTGAGTTGCTGTTGATCTGGGAATATCAAAATGGGCGGCTCCAGCTACTTTATCTAACAGGTGGAGGTAGTAAGGTAATATTCCTGCACTAAATAGTGACTCACTTAACTCAATTAAGCTGACTGCACTATCGTTCACTCCTTTTAGCAAAACACTCTGATTAAGTAGTTGTACACCTTTATTTTTCAGTAGTTGTAGTTGTTGACACAAAAGTGGATCAATTTCATTAGCATGGTTAATGTGAAGAACCATACTGATATCTAAGCGGCTTAAATTAAGTGTTTGGCATAATTTAGGGGTAATGCGTTGTGGTATGACGACAGGTAATCGAGTGTGGATCCTGAGTCGTTTAACATGAGGTATATTATCTAGCTTTTTTACCAGCTCTAATAACACTGAATCACTAACCATAAGTGGATCGCCGCCACTTAATATAACCTCGCTAATTGATTGGGTGTTGCTGATGTAATCAAGCGATTTTGCTAACTGAGTACCATTGGCCATTTGATCTTGGTACGGGAAATGTCGTCTAAAGCAATAGCGACAATTAACTGCGCAGGCTGATGATAGAATAAGCAATACCCGTCCATAATATTTATGCAACAAACCAGGCGTTTGATTCGCATTTTCTTTTAAAGGATCTTCTGTATAGCCTTGAATGTCTAAATTTTCGGCTGCTTGGGTTAATACTTGCAGTAGCAAAGGATCATTCGGGTCACCAGGTTTCATCTTATCTATATAAGGTTTTGGTACACGCATACTAAAGCGAGTTTGAGCGGTCACTGGGTAATCGAGTGACTTAGAACTAAGGTTTAAGGTTTCCAGTAGCTCGAAAGGATCAGATATCGCGGTTTTTAATAGGTTTTTCCATGATATAACCTGACAATTTGCTTCAGAAACGGGTATTATTGGCGTCATATTTTTCATTGGGGCATTTTACCTTAATACTGTTTAAAACATAGAGAGATTTTTCATGGCTAGTTATACCACTAACGATTTTCGACCTGGACTAAAGTTTATGCTCGATGGTGAACCTGTTGCAATTGTTGAAAATAACTTTGTTAGACCCGGTAAAGGGCAAGCTTTTGCGAAAACCAAAGTTCATTATTTGTTAACCGGTCGGATCGTTGAAAAAACATTTAAATCCGGCGATAGTTTTGAAGTCGCTGATGTAATGGAAACCGGCATGGAGTATTTATACACGGATGGTGAATATTGGCATTTTATGGATCCCAGTTCATTTGAACAGGTGGCTGCAGATGAAAAAGCGGTTGGTGATAATGTTAAGTGGTTAAAAGAACAAGACTCTTGTATGGTTACATTGTTTAATGGCACTCCTATTTCAATTACACCACCTAATTTTGTTATTCAAGAAGTGGTTGATACTGATCCTGGTCTAAAAGGAGATACATCAGGAAGCGGTGGAAAACCTGCCACCTTAGCGTCTGGTGCGGTTGTACGTGTACCACTATTTGTACAAATAGGTGAAAAAATCAAAGTTGATACCAGAACGGGTGAGTACGCTTCACGCGCATAAAAATAGTTTTTAAAAGCCCTCAGGTTTATTCTATATGAATAAATCTGAGGGCTTTTGTTTAATTAACAAGAGTAAGAAGTATTTGTACTATTTAACGGCATTATTGGTTTACAAAAATAATATTTTTAAGTTTTAACTATCAACGAATAAAATAAGAGTGATAAATCATATTCTTCAAATTAGGAGCCAATGTTTTCAAAACATTAGACGTCACTTTTTAGATAGCGGAGCGTTAGAAGTTGACACGCCATTACTGACTCCTTTTACTGTTACAGACCCTTACATGTCTGCTATGCAGGCTCAAAACCCGCAAGGAAACAAATTAGGCTTTTTACAGACATCTCCTGAATATTCGATGAAAAAGCTACTATGCGCAGGTAGCGGCGATATATTTCAATTAAGCAAAGTTTTTCGTGCTGATGAAAGCAGTCCTTGTCATAGTAATGAGTTCACTATGCTTGAATGGTATCGTCTGAATTATTCTTTACCACAGCTAATGGATGAAGTTTTTCAGATCATTACTTTAATTGGTGGCCACTACCCGCGAACAGATTTATCTTACAGGGAAGCTTTTTTGCGCTTTTTGAATATTGATCCCTTTAACATATCGCTTAATGATTTAGCTGATTTGAGTAAGAAGCAGCTAGGTGAATTACCCGATAATATGTTGTTTGATAATTATTTAACACTTTTATTTTCAACTTTGGTTGAACCGCAGTTTTCCCATGATCATGTAACCTTTATTTATGATTTTCCTGCTAATCAGGCTTCTTTAGCTCGCAAACAGAGCAGAGAATATGCAGAGGTAGCCTGCCGGTTTGAAGCCTATTGTGGAGGTTTAGAGTTAGCCAATGGTTTTTATGAGTTGGGTGATGCTGAAGAGCAGTTAGCTCGTTTTAAAGCGGATAACCAAATACGACATGATTTAGGTTATCCAGCTGTTGAAATCGATCATGATTTAATTGTCGCTTTAGAAAAAGGTTTACCAGATTGTTCCGGGGTGGCGGTTGGTTTTGATAGGTTACTGATGTTGAAATTGAAACAAAAAGATATTCGCGATGTATTGCCGATGAGCTTTGCAAGTTAGTGTTAACTGCCTTGTCGTCGCAAGCCAACAATCAAAATATTGGGGGGAAGGGAAGGATAATTTAACAACAAATTATCCTTTTTGCTTTTCTTACTAAAAAATAGGTTTTAGCTATTACTGTTCGGCGATTTTGTGACTAATCTTTGTCCCAACAACAAGTCAGCTTCGTTAGCAACACCATCCGCCCAGCTCCAATTAGCATTTTCTATTAACAAAATAACTGTTGAGCCTAACTTAAAACGGCCCATTTCTTCTCCTTTTGCTAATTGAATTGTCTGGTTTGAATAATCAGTGTGAGAGATAGTTTTTCGAGTTGGTGGAGTAACTGTACCTGCCCAAACGGTTTCAATGCTGCCGACAATCGTTGCGCCAACAGAGATTAAGGCAAGCTTTCCAAATTGAGTATCAAAGTAACTTACAACTCTTTCATTGCGAGCAAATAAATGAGGAACATTGTTAGCAGTGAGTGGATTAACTGAAAATAATTTTCCTGGAATATGGCTCATAGCCGTTAATTCACCATCACAGGGCATATGAATGCGGTGGTAATCTTTGGGAGCAAGATAAATGGTGCAGAATTCGCCATTTTCAAAGGCTTTGGCTCGTTCAGTATCGCCTCCGAGAATTTCTAGTACATTAAAATGATGATTTTTAGCTTGAATTATTCTACCTTTCTCAATTTTGCCAAATTGGCTCATTGCACCGTCAACCGGAGAGCAAAAACTATTTATATCATTATCGATTGGGCGGCTTTCAGGGGTGATTGCGCGAGTAAAAAAGTCATTAAAGGTTGCATAGTTAGTCAGTTCTGGTTCTTGAGCGATAGTCATGTCTATTTTATAGGCTTTGGCAAACTTGGTAATAAACCAATTTTTAAACCATGGTGTTTTTATTTCTGCTAATTTGCCCGCTAAAATTGAAATAGCATGTTGTGGGATTAAATATTGAAAAATGATCTTTAGCTGTTCTATGAATGACATATATCGTTTAGTAATACTTCGAAAAAGAGACATTTTACCGGGAAAGCTATTGGTTGTCAGGTTTTAAGCGAGTTAATCAATCTTTAACTATAGTTTAGTAAGTAGTCTGAATGATTGAGAGAGTTTAATGACAGTATTTATTGGAGCTATCATTGTTCTAGCTGGCGTTTTTGGGGGGTATGTGCTTTCCCATGGGCATATTGCGGCGCTATGGCAACCATTTGAGCTTTTGATTATAGGTGGTGCTGCATTAGGGGCTTTCGTGATTTCCAATCCATCTCATGTAGCAATGGCAACTTTAAAGCAACTTCCTTCTTTGTTATTTCAAAAAAAGTATACCAAGTCTTTTTACTTAGAACTGTTATCTCTTTTTTATCAGATCTTTAATATTATAAGACGAGAAGGATTAATCACTATTGAGTCTCATGTTGAACAGCCGGAGGATAGCGATTTATTTTCTCGTTTTCCGCTTATTACTAAAGATCAACAAGCATTAAATTTTATCTGCGATTATTTACGTCTGATGGTTATAGGGGATATGACATCTTATGAACTTGAAAATTTAATGGATGTTGAATTAGAAACTCATCAAATGGAAAACTTGGCGCCTTCTCATGCACTAGGAAAGGTTGCCGATGCATTACCAGGCTTTGGTATTGTTGCTGCCGTTTTGGGAATTGTTATTACCATGCAGTCTTTAGGGGGGCCGCCTGAAGTTATTGGTCTTCATGTTGCTGCGGCCCTAGTGGGGACATTTCTCGGTATTTTATTAGCTTATGGTTTCGTTGCTCCCATCTCAAATGCTTTAGAGCATAAAGCATTTGATGAGAGTAAATTTTATGAGTGTATGAAAACCTGTATTTTAGCATCGGTGAATGGTATGCCACCTCAAGTTGCCGTTGAGTTTGGACGTAAGACATTACCATCTGATATTAGACCTAATTTTTACGAGTTAGAAGAATGTGTAAAAGGGATCCGTTGATGCGGACCGATAAAAAAGTACAGTTGACTAATATGGACTATTTCGGTGGTTGAAGATACAGAAAGTAATAAACCTATCATTATTAAACGAGTGAGAAAGTCTCGTTCATCTGCTCATGGAGGTAGTTGGAAAGTGGCGTTTGCTGACTTTGCAACCGCAATGATGGCTTTCTTTTTACTACTTTGGTTAATTGGAAATACCACTGAACCGGAGAAACAGGCAATATCAGGCTATTTTAATGATCCTACCGGTAAGCAAAATAAAGTTTCTGTATCTGCATCGGTAATCGGAGAAGGAGGAGCTAATTCGGCTGTTATTAATATGAAAGCGGTACAAGCAGAAACCGCAGAAGTTGAAAAAGAAGAACCTACAGAAGAGGACATTAAAAGATTAATTGAAGAAAAGGAAATTGCTCAGTTAGAACTCTTAAAAGAAAATCTGGAGTCTTTAATTAATACAAGCGAAGCATTTAGGCTGTTTAAAGATCAAGTTATTGTTGACATTATTCCTTCGGGGTTACGAATCCAAATTGTTGATAAAGATAAAAGGCCAATGTTTGATAGTGGTAGCGCAGAGCCCAAGTTTTATTCAAAAAAAATACTACACCGTTTAGCCAGTGTCTTAAAAAAAGTACCAAATAAATTGAGTATCACGGGGCATACGGATGCAACGCCTTATGTTGCTCGCGATGATTATGGTAATTGGGAACTGTCAGCTGATAGAGCTAACTCAGCCAGAAGAGAGTTACTATACGGTGGGTTTGAAGAAAAAAAAGTAGCACGGGTTGAAGGTTTTGCCTCTTCAATATTATTTGATAAAAGTCACCCTCATAATCCTATCAATAGAAGAATTGCAATTATCGTGTTAAAGAAAAGTGTGGTAGAAGAAATTGAAAAACAGGTATTAGGTATTGAGTAATTCTCATGATAAAAAGTTCGGCTCAAATGTGTCTGCAACCAAAGAAGGTTTGACCCTAACCCCTTTGGAGTCGGCTTTATTCCAAATTACAGAACGCTCTGTTAAAACATCTTCTGTCAGTGAGTATGCTTCTCAACTTCATACTATTATTCGCCAACTGATGTATGCTGAAAATTTTTTTGTTGTGTTATATGAGCAGAATAACAGCGCGATTAATTTTATCTATGTTGCAGATGAGTATGATGAAGCAAATGGTATGGCAAAGCTTAAAAGCTTAACTGAAAGCGAGCTGCGTCGGACATTAACGGGCTATATGTTACGTACAGGGGTTGTACAGCATTTGTCTAAACATGATATTAGTCATCTGGTAGAGAAAAATATTGTTGATTTTGTCGGACGTGAATCATGTGATTGGTTAGGTGTACCATTAAGGTTTAATACTGAAATATTGGGCGGGATCGTTATACAAAGTTACAACGAAGCTAAGGTTTATGGTGAAAAAGAAAAGGGAATTTTGCAATTTGTTGCAAGACAAATTGCTTTAGTTTTTAAAAGTCGTCAATCAGAAAGAGATTTAATTAATGCGAATGCGATATTAGAGAAAAGTGTCGAAGAGAGAACTCGCGATCTTTATCGCATGAATGCTGCGTTGGAAACAGAAGTTTTAGAACGTAGAAAAAGCCAACAGATTCAGTCAGCTTTATTTCAAATTACAGAGCTAGTCAGTACAACAGAGAGTTTAGATGATTTTTATGCGAGCGTGCATGAAATTATTGGGCGCTTGATGTATGCAGAAAATGAGTATATTGCAACTCTAACCGATGATCGTCAATTTGTTGAGTTTCCTTATTTTGTTGATCAATATGATGAAACGCCGGTAAAAAGAGTTTTTAATCAAGGTGAGTACTGTAATGGCGTAACAGAAAAAGTCATTATAACTGGTAAAGCATATTTGTCGCATGATGATGATGATGTTGGAATTTTAGGCGCAGGGCACTGCTATAGCTGGCTTGGCGTACCGTTGAAAGATAAACAAAAAGTGTTTGGTGTATTAGCCATTCAAAGTTATGTGAAGGACTATGTTTATACTCATGAGCATCAACAAATTTTATTAACTATTGGTCAGCAAGTGGCAACTGCTATTTTGCGCAAAAAAGATGCCGACTCATTAAAAGCTGCGCACGAAACTTTAGAAATTCGAGTACGTGAAAGAACCTATGAACTAGAAGAAACTATTGAAAGGCGAAAAGTTGTTGAAGAAAAGTTAGCGCATGAGTCATTGCATGATGCACTAACAGGTTTGCCTAATAGACTTAATTTAATTAATACTCTAAATTCTTTATTACATCAACATAAACCTGAAACAGAAAAAACACTCGCTTTGCTATTTCTGGACTTAGATAGATTTAAAGTGATTAATGATAGTTTAGGACATCATGTTGGTGATTTGTTTTTAATTGAAGTGGCTAAAAAACTAAAAGAAAGTTTGCGTCAAGACGATCTGGTTGCTCGTTTAGGAGGCGATGAGTTCTGTGTTTTAATGCCCAATATTTCTAAGGATAAAGTTGCTTTAAACTTATGTTCGAGAATATTAAAAGAATTAAAAAAACCTGTTATTGTTGAAAAACACTCCTTAATTACTAGTGCAAGTATTGGTGTACGTTTGGCTAGCTCTAATGAGAAATCAGCTGAAACAATAATGAGTGATGCCGATGCAGCTATGTATCAAGCGAAAAATTTAGGCAAAAATCGTTATTGCTTTTTTGATTCAGAAATCAAAATGTTAGTGACCAATCGAATGAAAATGGAAAGGGATTTAAGAGATGCGATTGATAATAATGAACTTTATTTAGTGTACCAACCGCTGGTTAATATTAAAACAAAACAGATTGATGGGTTTGAAGCATTGGTTAGGTGGAACCATCCTATTAATGGTTTGGTTAATCCGGGAGCATTTATTCCTGTGGCAGAAGAAACCGGTTTAATTGTTGAAATAGGTGAAGCCGTTGTCAATATGGCTTGTAAAATGTTAAGTCATTTTAAGAACTACCCTTTATTAAAAAATATGTATTTAAATGTCAATGTCTCTTCTGTTCAAGTATTAGCTCGAACGTTAGACCATGTGATTCGTCAAAATTTAGATAACTATCAGATTGACTCCGATAAACTTAACGTTGAAATTACAGAGAGTATTTTAATTGAAGATTATAAAGCTGCACTCAGCTTTGTACGTGAATTAAAGTCAATGAATGTTAAAGTTTATTTAGATGATTTTGGTACGGGTTATTCATCACTGAGCTATTTACATAAGTTTCCATTCGATGCAATTAAATTAGATCGCTCATTTATTCAAGTATTGAATGACTCGGCCAATAATGAAACGATTGTTGAATCAATTGGTTTGCTAGCCAGTAATTTAAACATTCATATTGTTGCAGAAGGAATTGAAACGAAAGAGCAGCTTGATATTATTCAACGAATGAACTACCAAGTTGTACAAGGTTTTTATTTTGCCAAACCAATGAAACAAGATGAAATTGAAAACTTTGTAAAATGTTTCGATTATTCTTGTGGTGATAAAACTATTTTACAGTAGTTATTCCATCGCTGGTGGTTAATTTTTTCAGCTTTTACGGCTTTAATAATTTCACAACCAGGCTCATTAATATGTTTACAATCTCTAAATTTACAGCTGCCTATATAGGGTAAAAACTCAATAAAGCCTTCGGCTACCGAATGATAATTCATATGCCATAACCCAAAATCTCTGATACCCGGAGAGTCAACAATAAAGCCTTGGTTGTTTTCAAATAAAAATAACTGTGAAGCGGTCGTGGTGTGTTGACCCAGGCGAGAGTTGTCAGATACTGAATTAACTAAACTGGTTTGTTCTGGAAAAAGTTGATTAATAATTGATGACTTACCAACACCAGATTGACCTACTAATATACTTTGTTTTTCAATCGCTCTATTTTTTAGATTGGAAACGCCTTCCCCCGACTTAGTGCTTAGGTGAATAACTGGGTACCCTAATTGTTGATAGATATTTAGTTGTTCAGCAATTGATTGTTTTTCAATTTCTGTTTGTAAGTCCCATTTATTGGCGACAATGACGGTATTAATATCTGCATCTTTGATTGCAACTAGATATCGATCAAGCAAAGTTGCAGAAAAGTCGGGTAATGGGGCAACAACGACAAAAACCTGATTAATATTGGCGACTACAGGTTTGAGTCCTTGATGTACTGATGGTCTTTGCAGCAATGAGTCTCTATCATGTTTTGCTTCAACAATACCTTGTCCTTCGTTTGAAAGCCTGAAACTGACTTTATCTCCAGTGACCAGTGACCCCAGGTTTTGTCTTAAATAACAGCGATATTTTTGTTGATTATCTAAGCGTAAAACATCTGCTTGTTCGCCATATCGGCTGATTAATAACCCATCATAAGGAGAGGATAAATTATCTAAAACGGGAGCGGATTGATTGTTTTTTATTCGCTGTTTTTGTTGTTTGAGCACCTGACGTTTTTGCCGTTGGGTGAGTTTATCTCTTTTAGCCAATAGGACGCTCCATAGCGTGGGCACTTTTAAGTAGGGTTAACTTGATTGATCACTTGTTAAACTTGTGATCGCTTATACCTTCGATATTATATACGGGTTGCTGCTTAATAGGCAGCCAATTGTTCAATATACAAACTTCTGTGCACGGCCAAGCTGCATGTAACAGGTGTTTAGGTATATACTTGTTGATAGGTAAATTTTATTACAGTATGAAAAGCCGACTAGGAGAAATGTGTGCAAAAGGCGAGTAATTTGATTTGGATTGATTTGGAAATGACAGGCTTAGATCCTGACAAAGAAAAAATTATTGAGATAGCAACAATTGTTACTGATAAAGATCTGAATATTTTAGCTGAAGGACCTATGATGGCTATCCATCAGCCTCAAACGCTATTAGACAATATGGATGAGTGGTGTACTACACATCATGGACAATCCGGTTTAACCCAGCGAGTTATTGAAAGTAAAGTGAGTGAATCTCAGGCAGAAAAAGAGACAATTGCATTTTTGCAACAGTGGGTTCCTGAAGGTAAATCACCTATGTGTGGTAATAGCATAGGACAGGATCGTCGATTTTTAGTCCGTTATATGCCGCAATTGCATGAATATTTTCACTACCGAAATTTAGATGTTAGTTCCCTTAAAGAACTGGCTGTGCGTTGGAAACCAAGCATTCTTCCAGGGTTTTCCAAAGAAAACAAGCATTTAGCTCTTGATGATATCAAAGAATCTATTGAAGAACTGGTCTATTACCGTGAGCATTTTATTCAGTTATAAACAACCTTCTAATTGACTTGGGCTTTTGGATGAAATCTCATTTTATAGAATCAAATGTACCTTTATACAAAGTTGAACAAATTCAGCAAGTTGAGCGTTTTTATGCTGATATTAATGGTAATGGTACTTTTCCGTTGATGCAGTTGGCAGGTAAAAGTGCTTTCGATTTAATGTGTCAAAAATGGCCTCAAATACAAAAACTGATTGTATTGGTTGGTAAAGGAAATAATGGTGGTGATGGTCTTATTGTTGCCAAGCATGCTTCTCAATCGGGCATTGAAGTGGATCTTTGCTTTCTTTGTGATCCAAAAGCATTAAAAGGCGATGCTTTAACCGCATTTAACCAGTTACCAAGTCATTTGCACCATCAAAGCTGGTCTCAGTTAGACTGGTCTCACTATGACGTGGTAATTGATGCATTGCTAGGTACTGGTGTTCAAGGAGAGGTTAAAAGCCCAATAAAAGAAGCCATTGAGCAGATTAACCAAAGCCGATTACCTGTGTTGTCTATTGATATTCCATCGGGGATTAATGCCAATACTGGGGCCTGCACTAATGTTGCAGTCAAAGCGACAGTGACAGCGACTTATATTGGTTATAAAAAAGGCATGTACACTGGAGATGCGGCTAATTATCGAGGGCAGGTTAGATTATATCCATTAGGCACATCAGCTGAATGTTGGCAAAATCAAATGGCTGAAGTTTATGCGCATGATTGGGACAGCCTTAAATTTCAATTAAAGCCAAGAGAGTTATCCAGCCATAAGGGGAACTTTGGACATTGTCGGGTGATTGGCGGTGCTTCGGGTATGACAGGGGCTGCTTTATTGGCTTCTAAAGCGGCAGCCAGAGTAGGGAGTGGCTTAACTTCTGCTTGGGTTGAGCAAGACGCAGGTGTTATTACAGCACATTGTCCTGAAGTGATGGCAAGATGTGCATCTATTAATCAAATACCCGATTGGGTTAAAACTGAGCTTTCGTTAGTCAGCTCACTTGTTGTTGGGCCAGGCTTAGGGCAGTCTGATTGGTCAAAACAATGGATGCAACAACTTCAGCGTAGCTTATTGTTAGAGCAAATCAATAAAGTTTATGATGCAGATGCATTAAACTACTTGGCTAGCCATCACCATGTTGATCATCGGCGTATCTTAACCCCACATCCTGGAGAAGCAGGTCGATTATTAGGTGTATCTGCATTTGAGATCAATCAAGATCGCTATGCTGCAAGTCTAGCGATTGCTAAAAAGTATGGTGGTGTTTGTATATTAAAAGGCGCGGGAACTGTAATTAGTGATGCTACAGGCAAACAGGTTGTTTGTCCTGTCGGTAATCCGGGTATGGCTTCAGGTGGTATGGGAGATGTACTTTCTGGAGTTATTGGAGGGCTATTGGCACAAGGCTTCGATTTGTTTGACGCAGCTCAATTAGGCGTTTGTATTCACGGAGAAGCTGCCGACAGGGCTGCTGGAGAATCTCACTTATACCGTGGTATGTTAGCCAGTGATCTTATTGAGTTTTTCCCATTACTGCTCAACCCTGTTGCTGAGTATGTATAAAAACTATAATTGTGTAATTTAAACTATAAGCACCGATTTTATTCTATAAAAAGAGGCTCTTGTGTCATCAATTGGCATTTTGTGAATGGCCAATGGTAAAATGCATCATTAAAAGGTGACTGAAGAGTGGTTGATAGCGTGAAGTTTTTACTCGCGGGTGAGCAAGCAACGGTTAATGTTGGTCGTTTATTGGCCAAATTTGCTCCACATAATGCCCTAATTTTTCTTAATGGTACTTTGGGAGCAGGCAAAACAACACTGGTTAGAGGTTTTCTGAGAGCTTGTGGACATTTGGGAAGCACTAAAAGCCCAACTTATACTTTGGTTGAGCCCTATCAGCTAGAAACAAGAAGTGTCTATCACTTTGATTTATACCGCTTAGGTGATCCCGAAGAACTTGAGTATATAGGTATTAGAGATTATTTAGATGAGCAAGCAGTGTGTATTGTTGAATGGCCAGAAAAAGGAGGCGGTTTTTTACCCTCACCAGATTTAGTTATGAACTTATCTTATGAAGGAGAATCTAGAAGTCTTGTACTCGAACATAATAATACCTATTGGGTTGAGCAATTGTTAGACAAATTGACGAGTGATTTTAAAATATTAAAATAAAAAGACTAGAATAATAAAAGCATAATTATTCAGGGACTGTTAATAGTTGTTGTTGAAAATAGTGGAAGTTAAGTCAGTATTATGGGTGTTGAATTGTTTAAAATTGTATTAAAAATCACTATCACTATCCTGCTTATTACTTTGACCTTGCCAAATGTTTTTGCTGGTGATGTTAAAGGAATTCGTTTTTGGCAGGATCCAGAAAAAACCCGTTTAGTTTTTGATGTGAGTGAATCCGTTAAATATAAACTGTTTACGCTTGATGAGCCTTATCGATTAGTGGTTGATATTGAAGACGCCCAGCTCAAGATGAATATTGCAAAAGTTGAAATACCTAATCAATTAGTTAAAGAGATCCGCTCAAGTCAACAGGAGCAAACATTAAGAATTGTCATCGATCTTAAAAAAGGGGTTTCAACCAAAGATTTTACCTTAAAACCTTTTCAAGATTATGGGCATCGCTTAGTTGTTGATTTACGTGATAAAAATGCTAAAAAACAAATTGTTAAAACCGCTGCATCGGCCATTAAAGAAAAAAATAGAGATATTATTATTGCTATTGATGCCGGACATGGAGGGGAAGATCCTGGTGCTATTGGCCGTAAAAAAACACGTGAAAAAAATATCACATTAGCCGTTGCTAAAAGACTAGAAAAATTAATTAATGCAGAAAAAGGGTTAAAAGCTTTTTTAACGCGCACTTCTGATTATTATGTTGGCTTGGAAAAAAGAACACAACTAGCCAGACAAAATAAAGCGGATCTATTTATTTCACTACATGCTGATGGATTTAAAGATCCAAAAGTCAGGGGAGCATCGGTTTGGGTGTTATCGTCAAAAGGCGCTAACTCAGAAATGGGTAAATGGCTAGAGAAGCGAGAGAAAAGTTCTGACTTGCTAGGCGGAGTGGAAAGTTTGTCAAATAAGGACCCATTGGTTGCTCAAGTATTGCTTGATTTGTCAATGCATTATTCGGTAGGAGCAAGTATTAATGCCGCTGAAAGAGTAAGAAAAGAGTTGTCTAAAAAAATGAGCAAAATGCATGGTAAGTCATTACGTAAGGCTGCTTTCATTGTACTAAGAATGCCCGACATACCCGCTATGCTGGTCGAAATGGCGTTTATTTCAAATCCGCAAGAAGAAAAACGTTTAAAAACCAAAAAGCAACAAATGAAAATTGCCAAATCAATTTTAACTGGTGTGAAAAGCTACTTTAAATCGCATCCACCAGATGGCAGCTTTTATGCTTCTTTAGCCAAAAGCCAAGTTTATAAAGTGAAAAATGGAGATACTTTATCCCAAATAGCACAATCGTTTGGTGTTTCTATGCAACAATTAAAATCTCATAATAAATTGAAATCAAATAATTTACGAATTGGCCAGACACTGACAATTCCGGGAGTTTAATTTTTGTCTAGCAACGGTAGGATTTTATTATTAGATAACCGACTGGCCAACCAAATTGCTGCTGGTGAAGTTGTTGAAAGACCTGCGTCAGTCGTTAAGGAGCTATTGGAAAATAGCATTGATTCAGGCGCGAGCCGAATTGAGGTTGACATTGAACGGGGTGGAACTCGTTTGATTAGAGTCATTGATAATGGTAAAGGTATTCATAAAGACGATTTGGCTTTAGCGTTAACTCGGCATGCAACCAGTAAAATAAAAACGACTAATGACCTGATGAATATTAATTCTTTAGGATTCAGAGGAGAGGCTTTAGCCAGTATTAGTTCTGTTTCTCGTTTAACTTTAACTTCTCGATTACACGATTCTGAGCTTGCTTGGCAGGCTGTTGCACAAGGCCGAGATATGGCGGTTGATATTTTACCTGCTGCAGCTTCACAGGGAACGCGAATTGAAGTGGCCGATCTGTTTTTTAATACCCCTGCAAGACAAAAATTCCTGCGTACAGAAAAAACAGAATTTAGTCATATTGAAGAAGTCTTTAAGTCCCACGCATTAGCTAATTTTGAGATTGCTTTTGTGCTTAAACATAACCACAAAGTGGTTAAGCGAGTTCCTGCTTGTGGCGATGGCATACAGCAAATAAAACGAATAGCAACTATTTGTGGTAAATCTTTTGCTGAAAATGCGATTGCATTTGAGTGTTCCCATGAGCTCGTGCAAATTAGCGGTTGGTTAGGTAAGCCTGATTTTCATCGCAGTGAGTCGGATATACAATATGTTTATATTAACCACAGACCCGTTAAAGATAAAACTTTAAATCATGCCATACGACAAGCTTATGAAGGATTGTTACCTGCAGGTAGAATGTCAACTTATGTGATTTTTTTGTCAGTTGACCCTTCCCAGGTTGATGTCAATGTTCATCCCACTAAGCACGAAGTCAGATTTGGTGAACAGCGTTTAATTCATGACTTATTAGCCAAAAGTATTCGAGAGGCTTTATCCGATTTTCCATTGCTGGTTAACGCCACTGAGAAAACTAACATTGAATTTGGAAGCGATGTTAATCAACAACATTATGCTTTAGCACAAGCAACTAATATAGAAAATGAAAATGCGGCTCAAGAAAATATTTTAAATCGAGCCGGTATTTTAAATCAGGAAAGCTCGTTAAACGCTAATTTACTGGCCAAGGCTCAAAGTGAACCGTTAGCTGAAACTTCGGTTCAGAACTCACAAAATTATGCTAAAACGATTGAAAATAAGAGACAGATGCCCCAGTATCAGCGAGCGAGCTTGGACCATGTTCGGCACTATTCTTTAAATGCTGCAAAAGAATTTTCTCAGTCTCAAGTTCAAGAAAAGTCAGTTGACCAGAGAGCATTTACTAGTTCAAGAGAGTATGCCGCATTTCATTTAGATCAAAATTTATGGTTTATAAAAATTAATCAGCAAGTTTTAGTTATTGATTCACACATATTATTACAAGAATATATTGAGTGCTTGTTGAGTGAGAAAAAGCAACCAGCCTCTATTGCGTTACTCTTTCCTAAAAAGCTGTCTTTACCAAGTGAGTTACTCGAAGATTACTCAACCCATCAACTATTAGAGCGACTTGGATTTGTTTGTAGCTCGTCAGAAGGTACAAACATTGAAATTAGAAAAACGCCTGTATGGTTGAGCAGTGTCGATACTCAGATGATTTTTACACTTTTGAGTGGTTGGTTAACTGAAGCTATAAAGTCTGAAAATGAGTGGCAGAAAATAGCAAAGGTTATTGCGAGCAGTCTAGATGAATTATCAAATTCACTATTGGATTGGCTATTAACCGCAATGAAAGAAACCTTAACCCAGTCGAATGCTAGTCGAGAGATTGATAGTGAGCAGATCAAGGCGTTGTTTTTATGACAATAAAAATGCCTGAGGCACCTGTAATCTTTTTAATGGGGCCTACAGCAAGTGGAAAAACTGCACTAGCGATTGATTTATACCAAACTCATCAATTTGAATTGATTAGTGTCGACTCAGCGATGGTTTACACGCATCTAAATATTGGGAGTGCCAAACCAACCGCTAAAGAACTAGAGCAAGCGCCCCATCATCTGATTGACTTTGTTGATCCTGCACAGTCCTATTCAGCTTCTCAATTTTCAACAGATGCTAAAACACTGATTAACCAAATTCATGCTAAAGGTAAAGTGCCTATTCTGGTTGGTGGGACCATGCTTTATTTTAAAGCTTTGCGCGATGGCTTAGCTGATTTACCCCAAGCAGAGCCTGTTGTTAGAGACGCTTTGCAGAAAGAGTTAGAGGCAAAAGGCATTGAGCACTTGCACCGTGAACTCTCCCTGTTTGATGCAAAAACTGCCGAGCGTTTGCATACGAATGATACGCAGCGAATTTTAAGGGCGATCGAAGTTTACCGAATTAGTGAAAAGCCCATATCAGTCTGGCATGCTGAGCAAGCTTTAGATGCTTTGCCTAATCCATTATTATCAATTGCTTTAGCTCCACAAGATCGCGCAATACTACATCAGCGTATTGAACAACGGTTTCAGCTAATGATGAAGCAAGGTTTTTTAGCCGAAGTGACAGCGCTTTTTAAAAGAGAAGATTTAAGTTTACAGTGTCCCGCGATTAAATCGGTTGGTTATCGGCAAGTATGGCAGCATTTAATGGGAGAGATGTCATTAGATGAAGCCGTAGAACGCGCTATTATTGCTACTCGCCAATTAGCTAAACGACAGTACACATGGTTGCGTAGTTGGCCTGATGTGCAATGGTTTGATCCACTTCAAGAAGAGCAAAAAGAAAAAGCTAGAAAAGCTATTATCGAATTTGTTAACCACTAGGACAAACTCTCAGAGATATTTCAGCAATAACCGCTCTAATGGTGTTTAAAAATTCGTTATACTGGCACATAGTAAAATTTAGCGAAAAAAAGTAATGCAAAGAGCACAGCAGTTATTATCAAAAACTTTTGGTTATCAAGCTTTCAGGTTAAATCAAGCTGATATTATTCAGGCATTATTGAATGGGCATGATGTACTTGCCCTTATGCCTACTGGTGGTGGTAAGTCTCTTTGTTACCAAATTCCTGCGCTGGTTAGAAATGGAGCAGGGATTGTCATATCCCCGCTCATTGCTTTAATGCAAGATCAAGTTGATGCGCTCCAACTCAATGGTGTAAATGCAGCCTTTCTTAATTCGACTTTAACTCATACTCAAATTTATGAGACTGAACAGGCGTTACTTAATGGTGAAATTGATTTGCTTTATGTTGCTCCAGAAAGGCTGCTGACGGCTCAGTGTCTTGAGCTATTATCAAAGATACCGCTAAGTTTGTTTGCTATTGATGAGGCTCACTGCGTATCTCAGTGGGGGCATGATTTTAGGCCAGAGTATCAACGTTTATCTATTTTGCACCAAAACTTTCCTCATGTTCCTCGTATCGCTTTAACTGCAACGGCTGATAAGCGGACTCGTGAAGAAATCATCACCCAGCTCAATTTAACCGATGCCACTCAGTTTATTAATAGCTTTGATCGAGCCAATATTCGTTATGTTATTAATGAAGGACAAAATTCGCGCGAGCAATTGTGGCGTTTCATAAAAAATGATTATGCCGATGAGTCTGGTATTGTTTATTGCTTGTCACGGAATAAAGTTGAATCAACCGCAGAATGGCTCACACAGAAAGGGCGAACGGCATTACCTTATCATGCGGGGTTAAGTGCCGAAATTCGGCAGCAACATCAGCAGCGTTTTTTAAGAGAGCAAGGGATCATTATTGTTGCCACAATTGCGTTTGGTATGGGAATTGATAAGCCCGATGTTAGATTTGTGGCGCATTTGAGTTTGCCTAAAAGTATTGAAGCTTATTACCAAGAAACAGGCCGGGCAGGGCGAGATGGCCAACCAGCAACCGCTTGGATGGCCTACGGATTACAAGATGTAATTACTTTGCGTCAAATGATGCAGCAGAGTACCGCTGAGGAAACCTACAAGATCATATCTCAGCAAAAGCTTGAGGCTATGCTGGGATTATGTGAATTGATCACCTGTCGCCGCCAGTCTTTGTTAGCTTACTTTGATGAAGTATTAAGTGAGCCTTGTGGCAATTGTGATAATTGCCTGACTCCACCTCAAACCTGGGATGCTTCGGTGGCAGCACAAAAAGCACTGTCATGTGTGTACCGCACAGGTCAACGTTTTGGTATTGCTTATTTGGTTGATGTTTTACTTGGTAAAAGTGATGAGAGAATTCTTAATAACCAACACGACCAATTATCAACCTATGGTTTAGGAAAAGAATTATCGGTTGCTGAATGGCGAAGCTTGTTTCGACAATTGATAGCTCAAGGATATATTTTTGCCGATCATGAAAATTTTGGGGCGATTAAACTCACTGAGCTTTGCAGAGCATTATTACGTGGTGAGGAGACTCTGCTTGCAAGAAAACTGACTAAATCAACGAAAAAAGAGAAAGTCATAAAAAAACAAGTGAGTGTTATTCATCAATCATTGCTCTCCGAATTAAAGGCATTACGCAAAACGCTAGCTGATGAACAAGGTTTACCTCCCTATGTTATTTTTCATGATGCAACTTTAATTCAAATGGTTGAGACTCGTCCGAGTCAGCTTTCTGAAATGCGTTTTATTAATGGCGTTGGTGAAAGAAAATTAGCGCAATACGGAGCAGAGTTTTTAGCCATAATCAAAGCTCATCAATTACCTGATATTATCAACCCACAATTTACAGATACAGTTAATCAATCTCTTTTTCTTTACGCACAAGCAATGAGCGTTGAGCAAATTGCTCATGAGCGAGGATTATCTCAAGATACCATTTATGGACATTTAGCTGAAGCAATCAAAGTTGGTGCTCTTGATCCTATGGAGGTACTACCTATTGAATCAGAAGATTATCAATTAATTACTCATACATTGCTCACCATACCACAACAAACGCCAGGTCGACTAAAATCTGTTTATAAAACTTTAGGTGAGGAATTTTCTTACGGGGTGATTCGCTGTATCGACAGTGCAGAAATTAACCCGGTTGATTAATACTCAAAAGTGAGACTTTTTAGTCTATATTCGTTTTATAGGTCAACATATTTTTAAGTCGAATTCATAATATCTGAACACGAATTATTAATGTTTTGTGATTTAAGTAACAATTTAGCTATAAAGGGTTGAACTAATTACAATATGGCCATACTAAGAGGGTTGAGGTTGATTTAATGTCTTTCCAAATGCCATTTAATTGTTTAGCACAAGTTTTCAATCAATGCTAAAATTAACCTTTAAGCGGATGTGTAACTGAGATGCCTGTCGAAATTAATAAAAAATGATGGCGTATTATGGTTTTTGCCACTTAATCATTTGCACTGAACGTTTTTGTGAAAGTATTGCTATCAGTCTGCAGGCTTTTCAAGAACAATAATAACTATAGAGACTTTAAACTTATATCAATGGTCTCAGCATAAAAAAAATAAGGAGACAGTTATGTCAAAAGGGCAATCCTTACAAGACCCTTACTTGAACGCGCTTCGTCGTGAGCGGATCCCGGTTTCAATCTTTTTAGTGAATGGCATTAAGTTGCAAGGTCAAATAGAGTCATTTGATCAGTTTGTTGTACTATTAAAGAATACAGTGAGTCAAATGGTTTATAAACATGCCATTTCTACTGTTGTTCCGTCAAGAAATGTAAAACTACCTCACTCAGGCGATGCTGAAAGTGAGAATGGTGGAACTGATGGCGTTGATAGTGTAGGAAACGTTTAACCAGCTTTGCTCCAAATACTGGGTTTACTTTCCATAAAGTTAAGCCAAGCTTTGGTACTAATATATACCCGCTCTTTTGGATGATGCATTTTTCAACCATTTTAACCTATTCGCATCTCAAAAATATCGGGTACAAACATCAATTCAGTAAATATTCTGGGTTGATGTTTTGCTATTGATTAATTTTAACCTTCTATACATTGATGGTCTTATTTAGATGAATTAACTCATGTAAAGAGACTTAAAATAAGAGAGCTTTATTTGTTTGAAAGACATGCTGGCGGTGAAAACGCTATTTTAGTTCACATAGATTTCCCTGATGCCCATAATAAAGAAGACAAAGATGAGTTTGTCGAGTTAGCTATTTCAGCAGGCATTCAAATTAAAGATATCATTGGAGGTAGTCGTAATTCACCACATTCAAGATATTTTATTGGAACGGGTAAAGCTGACGAAATTGCCCAACAAGTTAAAGACAAACTGGCAGATGTTGTTTTATTTAATCACCGTCTTTCTCCTGCCCAGCAAAGAAATCTCGAACAACTTGTTGAATGTCGTGTTATTGATCGCACTGGGCTTATTCTGGATATATTTGCACAAAGAGCACAAACTCATGAAGGTAAATTGCAAGTTGAATTAGCACAGTTAACTCATTTATCCACTCGTTTAATTCGAGGCTGGACCCATCTGGAGCGTCAAAAGGGCGGGATCGGCTTACGGGGACCAGGTGAAACGCAGCTTGAAACCGATAGACGTTTGCTGCGTGAACGTATAAAAAGTATTCAAAAAAGATTAAGTAAAGTTGAAAAACAGCGTGAACAAAGCCGACGCTCGCGTAAACGTGGAAATACTCCCACCGTAGCATTGGTTGGTTATACCAATGCAGGCAAGTCGACTTTATTCAATCGTTTAACAGAATCAAAGGTTTATGCGGCCGATCAGTTGTTTGCAACGCTTGATCCAACACATCGTAAAATTCAGCTCGTTCCTGGCCAAGACATTATTCTTTCAGATACCGTTGGTTTTATTCGTCATTTACCCCATGATTTAGTCGCGGCTTTTAAAGCAACCTTGCAGGAAAGTCGTCAGGCAGATATTTTGTTACACCTGATAGATGCATCCGACGAAAGAAGAGAAGATAATATTGATCAGGTTTACCAGGTTTTAGAGTCGATAGGTGCTGCTGATATAAAAACTATCGAAATTTTAAATAAAATTGATAATATCGAGCAAATAACAGCCAAAGTTGAGCCCGGAATTGATGGCGCGCCCGAAAGAGTATGGTGCTCAGCAAAAACAGGCGAAGGAATGGAGTTATTGAAGCAAACAATTAGCCATCAGCTAAATATCCAGTGGCTAACGTTGAAATTAAAACTTTTGCCTCAAGATTTAGCCATTAGAAGTGAGTTATTTGATCTGAATGTTGTAGAAAATGAGTATATAGAGGATGATGCAAGTATCTTGCTCGACATTTGTATCAATGCGGCTGATTGGCGCCGATTACAGCGAAAAACAGAAGGGCGTATCGAATTATTGTTAGTCGATAGTTCGATAGAGTAATCTGATTTTAAGAGGTAATGCGGTTTGAGTTGAATTATAGACTTTTAATTAAACTGTAATTTTACTTTTACAAGCTAAAAAACTGCCGCTTTTTATAGTAATAAAATAGACGTTGAGGCAAAATAATAGTGCTTCAATAGCAATAAAATTCAATATCAATACTGGAGAAAGAGATGCCTTGGAATGAACCAGGTAAAAATGACGGTAATAAGGATCCTTGGGGGAATCGTAACAAACAGGATGGTCCTCCTGATCTTGATGAAGTATTCAAAAAGATCAGCGGGATTTTTGGTGGTGGTAAGCGCGGCGGAAACACAGCCAAAGGTGGTGGCGGTGGAATATTTTTAGGTATTCTGGTTGCTTTAGTGCTTGTTTGGGCTGGTGCAGGTATTTATACCGTTAACGAAGCAGAAAGCGGTGTGATTTTAAGGTTTGGTAAATATAAAGAAACCGTTGGTCCCGGCCTCGGCTGGAGAGTTTGGGGGATCGATAAAATATACAAAGTAAATACTAATGAATTGCTACAAGCCCGTGTTGATGGACGCATGTTAACCAAAGACATCAATATTGTTGATGTTGAAATTGGTTTGCAATATCGCATAATTGGCCCAGAAGATTTTCTCTTCAACTTAAGTACACCTAAAATTGCCCTCGCACAAGCGACTGAAAGTGCATTGAGACAAGTGTTAGGGGATAACAATGTTGACGCAGTGCTCACGTCTGAAAAAGAAAGAATTCGAAATGATTTACAACAAGAGCTCATTAAAATTTTAGATGAATATAAAAGCGGTATTAAAATTGAAACTGTCACACTAGAAAGAGCATTACCACCACAACAGGTGAATGATGCATTTGAAGAAGTTAACCGAGCTGAGCAAGATGCCAAGCGTGAAGTACAAGACGCCCAAGCATACAGCAACCGAGAACTACCATTAGCAGAAGCTGAAGCAGAAAAAATGAAACAGCAAGCGAGTGCTTACAAAACAGAAGTACTTGCGCGCGCACGTGGTGAAGTGGCTCGCTTTGAAAAGTTATTGCCTCAATATCTTGCAGCGCCTGAAGTAACTCGTCAAAGACTTTATTTAGAGACACTTGAAGAAGTGATGTCTCGCTCCACTAAGGTCATGGTTGATGTTGAAGGTGGTAACAATATGCTTTATATCCCACTGGATAAAATAATGAATAAACGCTCTGCTGAAGGAGTACAAAAATGAACATCAAAAGTCCATTAATTGCCATTATCATTATTCTTTCAATTTTTGTTGTGGGTGACTCTTTTTTTGTTATCTTGGAAACCCAAAACGCATTGAAATTAAAGTTTGGTAAGGTGCTTAGAGATGAAGATAAAAAACCAACAATCTATGGGCCAGGTCTTCATTTTAAATTACCATTTGTTGAAAAAGTTATTTCGTTAGACGCGCGAGTACAAACAATGGATGGTTCTCCAAACGTATTTACGACTGCTGATAAACAGTTTTTAGATGTTGATACCTATGTCCAATGGCGAGTAAAAGATTTTTCCCAATTTTATTTACGTACCCAAGGACGATTTGTCGAAGCCGAAAGCGTGCTTGAAAGACTGGTTGATAGTGGTTTAAGAGATCAGTTTGGTCAGCGTACATTAATTGAAGCGGTTGCAGGTCAGCGCGAACAATTAATGCACGATATTAAGAACGATGTGAACGCCAAAGTACCTGACTATGGTATTGAAGTGGTTGATATTCGTGTGAAGAAAGTGAATTACACCAATGATGTATTACCTAACGTTTATGAACAAATTATTTCGGAACGTAAGGCAACCGCGGAAGAGCGTCGTAGTAAAGGTAAAAAAGAAGGTAATATTATTAAGGCGACGACTGACGCTGATGTAAAAAAGATTAAAGCCGAAGCCGATGAGTTCGCAAGAACACTGCGTGGTGAAGGTGATGCTGAAGCCGCTCAAATTTATGCTGAAACTTATAATAAAAGTCCTAAATTTTATGCTTTTATCAGGAGTTTAGATGCTTATAAAGAGTCGTTTAAAAACAAAAATGATGTACTAATCATTAAGCCTGATAGTGAGTTTTTCAAATACATGAAAGATGCTAATGGCAAAAAATAAACGGCAGGTTTTATTTTTGTAAAAGGCAGTCTATGACTGCCTTTTTGCTTTTAAGAGAGAATATTAATGTCTGATTTATGGTCCGCTATTGCAATTGCAATTATTATTGAGGGGATGATCCCTTTTTTATCTCCTAAAAGTTGGAAAGAAACGGTTAACAAAATTACTCAATTGCCTGAGACAAAAATACGCTTATTAGGGTTGGCAGCTATGATAGTCGGTTTGTTATTACTGAGCGTTTTAAGATGAGCTTTGATAGCGCCAAAAGTTCTAGAAAAGTGCCAAAAAAAGCAGAAATTTATACCTGATAGGAGTACAATTCGCGGTTTCCTGTGAAAAGCATAGTAGAACCTTAATTATGTCAAAAAATGTTGTAGTGTTAGGTACCCAATGGGGCGATGAAGGTAAAGGTAAGATTGTTGATTTATTAACTGACCGTGCAAGTGCGGTTGTTCGCTACCAAGGGGGCCACAATGCGGGGCATACATTGGTGATTGAAGGCGAAAAAACAGTCTTACATTTGATTCCGTCAGGCATCTTACGAAGCGACGTTAAATGTCTGATTGGTAACGGTGTTGTATTATCACCCGAAGCGCTTAAAGTCGAAATGGAGATGCTTGAATCAAAAGGTGTCCCTGTAAGAGAGCGATTACGTATTAGCGCTGCGTGTCCTTTAATTTTGCCTTATCATATTGCACTCGACCAGGCCAGAGAAGCGGTTAGATCTGGTGATAAGAAAATAGGCACAACTGGCCGTGGAATAGGGCCCGCTTATGAAGATAAAGTTGCCCGTAGAGGCTTGCGAGTCGATGATTTGTTTTATCCTGAGCGCCTCAAAGAAAAACTCACCGAAGTTCTCGAATACCATAATTTTGTGTTAACCCAATATTTTCAGCAGGAAGCCATCAGTCTAGACTCAGTTTATCAAGCTTGTCTTGAATATGCCGACTTTTTAAAAGACATGGTTGAAGATGTGCCGGAAATACTCCATCAAGCTCGAGAAAATGGTCAATCATTATTGTTTGAAGGGGCTCAAGGAACCTTGCTTGATATTGATCATGGTACTTTTCCATTTGTTACTTCATCCAATACTACTGCTGGCGGGACCGCAACAGGGTCTGGTTTTGGGCCTCTCTATCTGGATTATGTGCTTGGAATTACTAAAGCTTACACCACTCGTGTGGGCGGAGGTCCATTCCCAACGGAATTGTTTGATGATGTTGGTGAGCGTTTAGGTGAAAAAGGTCATGAGTTTGGTGCTACCACAGGCCGTAGACGGCGCTGTGGTTGGTTAGATGCTGTTGCACTAAAACGAGCAATTCAAGTCAATAGTGTCACTGGTATTTGTCTAACCAAGCTCGATGTATTAGACGGTCTTAAAACCGTTAAAATATGTATTGGTTATGTCTGCCCCGAAAATGGTAAGTTAACAACCACTCCGGTTGGGGCCGAGGGGTTTGCAAGAGTAAAACCTGAATATCTGGAAATGCCGGGGTGGAGTGAAACAACCTATGGGGCTAAAACCTGGGATGAGCTACCTGAAAATGCGAAAGCTTTTATAGATAAAATAGAGTCATTGGTTGGGGTTCCTGTTGATATCATATCGACTGGGCCAGATAGAGTAGAAACAATTACTAAAAGACATCCTTTCGAGTAATTATTAGCACAAACAAAAAGAATCTAGCAGGCTGCTTTAAGTAGCCTGTTTTACATTAGATTATTAATATTTAAGGCGTTCTGGCTCAGTTTAATAGCAAAATGTCCAAATATTACTAATGATTGTCCGAATTGTAATAATGATTCCACGTCAATTCAGGCATAATTAGACGGGTTTATTAGTCGAATATCAAATAACAATCGAATTCAATTATCAGGATTTTGGGAAAGTAGGAAAAGTTTATGACAAACGTAGTTAAAAAGCATTTAGGATTTGCAATGGGTTTGTTGTCATCGGTGGTGGTGACCTCTGCATTAGCAATGGCACCAGATGATGAGAGTTTTTATACTAGCCTGACTTTTTCAGAACCTTCTCGCCAATGCACCATTTTACAAAACCAAGGACAAACTAGTTGTGATATTGGGGTTAATTTATCCACTTATCGAGTCTATAACACTTCTGGAACGCAAACTGACGGACGGGTTTTTTATTATCAAGGAAGCCAAGTTGCGGCGACTCCTCCAGCTGCAAACTTTACTTTAACTGTAACGGCTGGGGAACATGCTTACTTTGTGGGTGGTGTAGAAAATACTAGCAGTTCAAGTTTTAGTGGTAATTTGGTGGGGGTGTATGAGGATTACACGCCTTTATTTACCCATTCAGCAAGTACCCACAATAGTGTCGTTGGTGACTTTGATGGTAATGGAGAATGGGATACCTATTATCAACCAAAGGTTGCGGACACTATTGGTGGGATTATGCCGGTGGTTGCTAATGCTTATTTAGACTCAACAATTCATAAAGCCTGGACGACTACCCACCCTCAAATTGCAGCCATTAGTGATTGGAGCGAAGCGAGTTATGCGGCTTTTTCTGGCAACTTTAATTCAAACCCAGGCGATGAGTTACTGTTATTAGGTCATAAAACGATTATTTTATTGCACGGTGATATCATCACACCGATAGTCACCTTCCCTGAAGTCAATAATGCAATCGTTTCTTGGGATGGTTCAAACCAGGCGAGTCATAGTGAATTTGAGTTTGATGCTAACCCGGCTGATTATGTGGTGCATGTGGGGGATTTAACTGGTGATGGTTATGATGAAATCTTTTTGCAAGCGAAAACCAAAGGAAGTTCTTCACATATTTTAAGTAATACCGGGGCGCTTATTCAAACACTGAATAGCGGTTTCATGAATATGGATTGGTCGGCTGAATCTTATTCGATAAATATATCAGATACAAAAATCTACTTTAGCGCTCTTAATGCCAGTGATGATGATAATATTGCTTATACAAACAATTCTGGAGCAGTTATATCTTTAGCGAATATTATTACCAAACCTACTATTTCTCCTGGTATTGATAACAAGTTTGTTTTTGAAGGACTTTTATATCGTTACGCTCCTACTGTTGAAGCGAGTTCAGGAACGGTTATTTTTTCACAATCAGGTAAACCATCGTGGATGAGTTTTGATCCCACAACAGGCGTATTAAGTGGGACACCTACAGCAAGCGATATTAATCAATCTCATACAATTACTTTAACAGCCAAAGAAGATAAAACACATACAATTCCAGTTACTCTTTCTGTCAATATTGAGGTTGTAGAAAGGTTTTCTATTAATCAAGCAAACTATAGTGTTTACAAAGATGCGAGTGGTACTTTGTATTTGGTATCAAATAATGGCGTAGATGTTTATAAGATTGTTGAAGATAATGGAGTCAAATTAACAATAAAAATTTCTATGGCTGAATTTAATGCAGCCAATGCGACGCTGCAAACTGACTATCAAGTAGAGTTTGCAGATAGAAACTATGATGGCAACATCGATATTATTTTGGTGCCTATCAATAATGCTAATTTAGACACAATATTAATTAATTACATCAATGCAGAAGTTCATGAGGTTTTTGTTATTGGGGAACCAATGAGAAAAGATCTCAATCATGGGCCAACAACTTTACCAACCAAAGTTGATAACCCTTTAGATGGTACTGACTTAGCAACTGTTGTGGGTAGTTTACCCGCTGACTTTAGCGTGAAGCCGTCTGGCAGTGCTATTTATAACGTGCCTATCACTGTTGCTCCAGGCTCTGCTGGAATGGTGCCTAACTTATCTGTTAGCTACGACAGTTTAGCTGGTAACGGTATTATGGGAGTGGGTTGGAATATTTCTGGGTTATCTGTTATTAGTCTCTGTCCTACAAATAAAGAACAAGATGGTGTTACTGTTCCTAGTAAATTTGGCGCTGGTGTTTATTGTATTAATGGTAAAAAGCTTTACCAATATGGAACAGCCACGGATCGATTTGCTACTGAAGATAAAACCTCAATCAACATTACTCGTGATGTTGTAAGCAATGGTATCGATTCTCAATTTACTGAACATCATACTGATGGTTCAAAAACTATTTTTAAAAGAGTAAGAGCTAATCTTCCACAACATATGATTTACCGAAAAGTTGACCCTGCTGGTAATTATATTGAAATGGTTTATGAAAGTAGTTCAACAGAAGCTCCAAGACTTAAAAGGGTACTTTATACTGGCAATATAGCATTAAGCCAATCTCCATTTAATGAGATTGAGTTTGAGTATGAAGACAGAAATGATGATATTTATAAATATTATAATGGTTTTGAAGTTAGTATTACTAAACGTCTTAAAAGAATTGTTTCAAAAGTTAATGTTAATTCCTCTGGTATAGGTGATGAATTAAGAACATATACCATGCGCTATATTTATGGTGGTGTTAGTCAAAGAAGTTTGATCGCTGGTATTACTGCGTGTAGAAGTACTTCCTGTTTGCCTGAGACTACTTTTGATTGGGAGCAGGGTAGTAAAGCTTATGCTGAGCAGTATAAGTATGAGAATGGTGATCGTTATCATAATTCAAAATATGGAACTCCATGGGGGTATTTATATTTGGACTTTGATGGTGATGGTGTTATTGATTATTGGAAAAATAAAGATGATGAAGGCGAGGATCAAGAAGATGATTTATTAGTTGTTAAAGGGGGAGATACCTTTGAACAAATAGAAGCACTTGATAACTTTTTAGATAAGGACCTGCGTTATAGTATTAAAGTTATTGATTATAATAATGATGGCAAAGATGATGTTATTTATAAAAAAGCAGGCTATTGGCATATTATTCTTGCTAAGCAAATCAGTGCAACTAGATTTCATGATTTTGATAATCCAATTAATACAGGAATTCCTGTTCAAACGAATAAACTAGGCGATGTTTTAAATCTGACTGTTCAGGTAGCTGATCATAATGGAGATGGATACCCTGACATTACATATATCCATGATAATAAAATTTGGCTTCGTTATAATCTAAATGTTGATTTGAATACGCCACCAAACCAAAACTTATTTGGTGAAGCCATACAGCTTAACCTTATACCTTATCTTACTGATATTCCACCGAATGAATTAGAAGACCATAGGATTGAAAGGGAGAAGTTATTAAAATATTTTTTCTCTAACACAGATAAATTTTTTAATGTTTTTGATATTGATGGTGATGGTGTTGCTGAATATCAAGTTGGAATACCACAGAGAGTTATTAGTGATCGAGTGGATGGTGATTGGGTTTTGTTTTCTAAAGTATATAATGGTTCCACCGAGGTTACTGAAGGAAACCTGAATCCTGCTGGTACTCATTCAGACTCTTTTTACGCAACGAGCTACGCTCAATGGGAAAGAAACGACTATAGTAGTACTTATGATGGATATGAAACGCAATTTGTAGATCTTAATGGTGACGGCTTACGAGATGTTTTTTCTGTATACTCCATCGATAGAAAAATGACTTTATTCCATGGACTGGCAATTGGTACACCCGTTTTTGCATCAAACGGTACTCCTCTGGCTCCAGTGTATGAAGAGCCAGTTAGCTCTCCCGGAACAATGGAGAGCTATGGCGATGGTGGCGAAGATTATCATGAAATGAAGTTTTACTTTGTTGATTATAATTCTGATGGTTATCAAGATTTAATACACGGTAGCGAGTTTAATAATAATACTTATGTCAGGTATTTTGATGGTAAAAAGTTTTTGCCATCAGAGCAAATTTCTATTGCGACTACTGGATTAAAATTTAGTCGGATTATGGATGTTAATGGTGATGGATTACTAGACTTTGCGTACTTTGAAGGTCGAATGTATCACCGACTAAGTACAAGCAAAAAAAGAGATTTAATTAGTGGTATTTATGATGGCTCATCACTTAAACGCACAATCGAATACTCGACGGATGTTCATACTAAAGATGACGATGCCGCTGAAAAAAGCTGGGGTAATGGTAGCTTAGTGACTGATGTCGGCGGATCTATTCATTTAGTTAAAACCACTAAAAAAATGAGTGGCGATTTAAATACTTGTGATGCAACTAGTTGTTTTGAATGGTTTGATTTTGAGTATAAAGGTCTAAAAGCGCAAATAGGTAGAGGGCTACTTGGTTATCGTGAGTTTAATATTACCGATCATGTTCAAAATAGAATAGTTAATAATGAATATCGTCAAGACTTTCCTTTTACCGGTTTATTAAAGTCGAGAACAATAGTGACGGGTATTACTGGAGAACAGAGTAAAGAAAATCTGAGTGTTTTATATAATGAAAACTCTTTTGGATTAGCTTACGCTCAAGAAACGACAATTAAAAATTATGAAAATAATTTACTGCTATCAGAGAAAACTGTTACCAATTTAAATGTAGATGAGTTTGGTAATCCCGGTATTATCGAAACTTTAGTAGTTGATTCGATTAATTCAGAAAACTTTTCTACTACAGAAGTTTTTGAGTATGGTTTACATAATCTACATTTTGGTGGGCGGTTAGAACGAAAAACAACAACCTATTCTCGTGCTAATGAAACGCCAATTACTCAAGTGAATGACTTTGAATACTTTAGTAATACAGGCTTATTGCATAAGAAAATCGTTGATCCTTCTGATAAAGTAGGAAGTTCCGGTGCTGATGAGTCTAGCCAGGTTTACGGCATTACTGAAACTTACGAGAGAGACAGTTTTGGAAATATCACTTCGACCGAAATATCAGGTACAGATGATGTTAAAAAATACGTTAAAGTCGAATTTGATAGCTTAGGTCGATATGCTGAATATCAACATTCTTATCCAGATTATCCTTCTGTGGTTAGTGTTATTACAACCGAAACGAGCTTCCACTCTATTTTCGGCACAAAAACGAGTGAAACATCTGCTAATGGACAGACAACTTACTTTGGCTATAGTTTGTTAGGAAGATTAAATTTTCAAAATGCACCTGATGGCACTTATACCACCGTTAAAAAAGTTTTATGTAGTACGGTTTCCGATTGTCCAACGCGAGCCTATTACAAAGAATTGACCACAGCTTCTCACGGGCCAGACTCTGTTGTTTATTACGATGAATTAGCGCGCAAAGTAGAAGAAAAATCTGAAGCCTTAACTTGTAATAACAATCAAGGTGTAGCTGATGTTTGTTCGGGGCGAGAGGTTAAGTGGATTCATAAAATTTATGGCTATAATAATAAAGGTCAGAAAACAGTTGAATCTAGGGCTCACTTCTCAAATGAACTAACTCCCCTAACTGATTTTAATAACGTCACTAGCTTACCGTCTGGTTACGCCAGTTTTATTGCTGACTCTCAAGGTCGGCCTATTACGCATTATCGTGCGGATCGCTCAGAGTGGACTACTAGTTATAATGGTTATAGTACAACTATCACTAATCCTGCTGCTAATAGCACAACCAAAAAAGTAAACGCTTTAGGTGAATTAGTTAAGGTGAAAGATGCTAATAATCAAGAGATTACTTATAAATATGATGCATTAGGTTCTTTACGTTTAATTAGACGCTTACATTCTAATATTTCTGGAGGGAGTGGTTATATTGATACAGTGATTGCAAGCGATCATTTAGGTCGGAAAGTATCAATGGATGATCCTGATAAAGGGATTGTTAAATATCGGTATAACTCCCATGGGGAGCTTGTTTGGCAGCAAGATAATAAGCAACAGATTTCTATTATGAAATATGATTCACTTGGGAGAAATATAGAGTCTTTAGCTTACACCGATTTTAACAGTCAATTACTTGATCATCATACAAAATATTATTATGACCTAGCTGATAATGGACTTGGGTTATTACAAAAAGAAGAAGATGTTCTAAATAGTATCACTAAAGAATTCACTTACAATGTTATGTCTCAAGTAATAAGAGAGAAAACCTCTTTTGCTAATGGACAAGATTTATATAGTGATGTGGTTTATGATAGCTTATTTCGTATAAAAGAAACTTATGATGCGAGTAATGAAAATGCTGGTGTTAGTTATAGTTATTATGACAATTACTTGGTAAGTAAGACCGATCTGTTATCTGGTACTCTTCTTTGGAAATTTTTACAAGCAGACTCCATTGGCAACACTTCTATCTTTCAGTATGGAAATGGGACAGTTAATTATAATGTTTATGATAAAAATGATGGTACTTTAGAAGCTATTATGGCTGTCAAAAACGATACTCAGTCGTTACAACATGTTAAATATAATTTTAATAGTTTAGGCAATCTTGAGTATAGAGAAGATATTTTAGTTGGTTCTGCTGGTACAAAAGAAACTTTTGATTATGACAAAATTAACCGTTTAGATAGTTGGAGTATTCAACTAGATTCGTTGACTGATTATTATGATGTTAATTATGATCATTTAGGTAATATTAGTTACAAGTCAATTATTGGAAGTTATCAGTATGGTGAAACTCAATGTGGTAGGGGTGCGGGGCCACATGCAGTTACCACTGCTGGCGATAATCATTATTGTTATGATGCAAATGGTAATATGACTTCTGGTGGTGGAAGAACGAGTGTTCTGTATAACACTAACGATAAACCAATCAGAATTATTACCGAAAAAAATCATAAGACGGATTATTTTTATGGGTTAGGTGGAAGTCGCTTTAAGCGAGTTGATACTGACTCTGATGGTAAAGTTAAAGAAACTTTATATGTTGGTAATATTGAATTTATAAGTGAAAATGGTCGATTAAACAAAGTTCTTAGGCATATAGAAGGTGTTGCGATTGATACCTTTATGCCAAAAACAGGTGTAAGAAAGTTAGAGTTTTTACATCGTGATCATTTGGGGTCGGTAGAATTAATTTCTGATATTACTGGAAATACTGTACAGAAGTTTAGTTATGATCCTTGGGGTAATCGAAGGAATGACTCTTACCATATTCAACATACGTTTGGTGCGATTGATTCTGCTCTTATTTATGCGGTAGAAGATTTTAGACGGGGGTATACCGGGCACGAGCATATTGATGAAGCGGGTCTTATTCATATGAATGGTCGTGTTTATGATCCTCGTTTAGGTCGGTTTTTATCGGCAGATCCGTTTGTTAAAACAGCGGAGAGCATGCAAAGTTTTAATCGATATACTTATGTATCAAATAATCCCTTGAATGCGACTGATCCGAGTGGTTATATTGAAGTATCTCTCGGTTTTGGAACTCAATATGATTTTAATAATTATAATAGTCATAGTGGTTCCTATCTGGAGTTCAGTTATCAAAATAATTATCAGCTGACTAATAGTAATGGTAACGTGGATATAGCGTTTAGATATGGGCTTGAGAGCAATGCGTTAGCTTGGAGTGCTTTTGGGGGGCAGAAGGGGCAGGTTGGTAGTGCTGGTCGGGATTTGTCGTTTAATGGAGGTGTTGGCAAGGATGGAGTTGGTGGTAAGCACGACTCGTTAGACTCTTATTATCAAGGAGGAAGTAAAAGTATTTTAAAAGGAGCTATAGAAGGAGGAATAAGTTCAACAATAGAAATGAGTATGAAAATGCATGGGGTAAACTATCTTGCTGATTTATTAGATGTTGATATGTCAATAGAATCTTTATTTGGCGAAGATAAAAATAACGAACAGAAATTTGGCCGAGATATTGGACCTATTATTCCATGGACAGGTTTTTTTTCGTCGGTTAAATCATCTCTAGTAAAAGTTAGTCAAAACCTACAATCTTCTTTAGCTTCTACCTTTTCTATCGGTGGAAAATATGGTTTGGATACACATTTTGTAGAAGGTTTTAAAATATTTGAAGTTATTAACATAAAAGGAACTCGAGTTTTCGCATTAGAATACCATAATTATGGAAAACCTTTGGGAGAAAAAGTACTTCATGTTCATCTTGGACTTTCAAATAAGCAGAGAAAAATGCATCGACCACAACAAGGTGGTTGGGGTGGCATTGTTGATCAATTACGTGGAATTACAAGAGATAAAAAAGGTAAGATTGCTGCACAGGAAAAATTAAAAACTACTTGGAATAAATTATGGGGATTCGAATGATAGTATTTTGGCCAGTAATTATTTTTTTTAAAGATTGGGAGATTGGTTTTTATGAAAATGAAAAAAAATTTTATGAAGAAAGTGGTTGTGATGAAATTGATTTTTCAAATGATGTAGAACATATAATAGATTCTACTGGGAGGGTTTTAAACTTTCATTTGGAACATAATAAATTAATTTTAACTAATGATTTAATAAATAAAGATTATATTATTGAAAAGTATGCAACATACTTTAAAAGTCTTAATAGAATGAATATAAATGTAGAAAGTTTTAAAAATCAGGCAATTTATCGAAATGTTTCAGAAATAGTTAGTTTAGCAAATAAATATTACAATTTTTAACGAAAAAAAATCAATGGGGGGCAGGTAATTGCTCAAAAAGCGGGGGCATTTAGACTTTACGGTGAGTTCACTATGAATTCACATAGTTGAGGTATTTTTCCTAACTGTTTTATACGATCTTCTAAGTAATGCCAAAATGAAATACCATGGCGCTGACAGGTTTTCTTAAGCGATAAAAATGTATCAATAGAATCTCGGCCATTATCGCTTTTTGGTAATTGCTCAAAAAGCGGGGGCATTTAGACTTTACGGTGAGTTCACTATGAATTCACATAGTTGAGGTATTTTTCCTAACTTTTTTATACGATCTTCTAAGTAATGCCAAAATGAAATACCATGGCGCTGACAGGTTTTCTTAAGCGATAAAAATGTATCAATAGAATCTCGACCATTATCGCTTTTTGTGCATCCACTAATTTTTCGACGCTTAACAAACTCGCGAATATCCGACTCGCTCAAGTTATTATGAAGTGGAATTGAAGGATTCACCAAACATTTAAGTAAAGTGGTTTTCATTAGGTATAAATGCTCTAACGCTTTATTAAGCGCGGAGAAGTTTTCAACAGGCTTACACAAATTATCAAATCGTTTTTGTAGATTACTTTTTTACCATCATACTTTTTACTAAATTATACGTCATACAATTTACTAAAATTTGAGCAGTTTTACCGCGCTATTGTCGTACACTATTTTAGCTTTGCCAAACTATTGTCGTACGCTGTACCAAATTGTCATCGAACACTTTGTGGATAACTTTTTTAAAACAATTTTTGCATAAAAAAAGGGCTTTCGCCCTCGGTAAAAATTTGCTCTAATGCTCGCGTAGCGAGCATTATAAAGTGCCGTTGGAAGTTCTGATTAAGAGACTTGCTGCTTGATCAATTCCTCGTGCGATCGCCAATGCGGTTGCACGAGGACGTGATTAACATGAGTAATTGTCACCAACTTTTTTGTTTCTCTCGCCGCTTCGATAAGGCTGGCTAGACACAGGTTTCTACAGAGCCGTAAGTTGCCCTCACTTGAGCGAATAATTAAGGCCATTGCAGCTTCGTCGAAAGTGTTAACGCCTAGCTTGGCACTTTCCAATTCTTTGACGATATAGCGCTCCATATCTTCATCATTAAGCGGTTTAATGCTGGCAGAGTAGGTGATTCGGCTTTTAATGTCTTTGTTTGTGCTGAGTGATAGATAGTGTAATAGTTCCGGTTGACCCAGTAGCACCAGGTTATGATTTTTAGGAAAGCGTTCGAACAATAAACGCAATTTTCTTAGCACCGATAAATCGAGTAAGTGCGCTTCATCAATCAAAATGTATAAGGTTTTACGCTCTCTCACTTGCGCGAAGGCAGCTTGAATTAAGTCGCTTTCAATCTGTTTTTCGCTGGTTTCAATTTTAAAAGATTCAGCCAGTTGCCAGAGAATTTGCCGATAAGTATGCAGGGTGCGCGAGCAGGAGACAACGGTGCATTCGCGTTCATTGTTAAGACGCTCGATGTACTCTCGCAATACGGTTTTGCCGACCCCCGGCTCACCAAGGATTACCGAAAATCCGCCTTGCTGCGCGTGAATTTTAATAATGTCGGCAATGCGTTGTTGTTGTGGTAGTAGGTTAAGTTTTTCACGTTTGAACGGTGTTTGGCTAATGCCGAAGATAGCATTGATCATTGTGAAACTCCTTGACGCGGTTGCTTAGCGTTAAAGTAAAGGTTAAGTGGCAGGGCGTCGCCCATGCGTTGGTTTTGGTAGTAGAGTACGTAACGATTTTTGTGCGAGCGATCAAAACGCACTTGAATCGTTTTACCGCGTAAATCGACAGGGCATTCGAACTTTTGCGCATGGATTGAAAATATGTTGACCGAGCTGACCTTGCGCTCTTCTTCAACAAAAAAGACTTCGTCGGCATATTCATCATCAAGTAGGTAATGAATGCGTGCATGGTCAAGGTTGAACCTGTCCAGAGGCTTCATTTGTATGCCTTGGTGAGGTTGATTATTATAGTGGCTTTCTATCCAGTCTGTGGTTTTCTGGTTGAGTTCATCAAGCGAGTTAAACGAATGATTAACGACTAAAAAGCGATCACGAAACCCTCTAAAAAAGCGTTCGATTTTACCTTTGGCGGCCCCATCGCGAACGGGAGCGTGAGAGAGACGAATGTTGAGCCTGATGCAAGCCTGGAGTATTTCCTTCGACTTGTAATTGGAACCATTATCGAAGTAAAGTCGCTCTGGTTTACCGCGTTTAAACAAGGCGCTTTTAAAGGCTTCAATCATGTTTTCGGTGTTGTCGTGGTAGAAAAACTCGGCGTGAGTAATAAGACGACTGGCATCGTCGATAAAGGCGATCAGAAAGGTTTTTTTCCATTGACCATTGGCTTGCAAAATGGCCGGTCCGTGCATGGTATCGGCCTGCCACAGCTCATTGGCGTACTGCATAGCAAAAGCGACACGGAGCTTCTCCGCGGTCTCTTTGCTCAGCAGGTTATTATCGCGAATTAAGCGATAAAAAGTTGTAGGCGCTAGTTGTTGACGACAGAAATAATTGCGCTCCAGCAAGCAGCGATAGAGGGTGCTTTTGGGGATTTGACCGACCTTGTTTTGTCGTAGCGAGGGTAATACCTCGTTAATCGCTTCAGCAAGTTGTGATAAAGAGACTTTACGCTGAGTGTTTTTGTCGGCGCGAACTTTTCGCTCAAGCGTGGTTACACCATTTTTTTTATAACGGTACAACCAGGTACTAATCGTACGCCAGGTAAAGCGATAGTGCTTGCCTGAAGTTTGCTCAAAAAAGGTTTGTGAACTAACGGCCTGGACACGTTGACGAATGCTATTGCCGGGTGCGTAGTCAACCGCGGCCAGCACTTTAAGGCGGATCTCAAGTGGTGGTCTTTTAGAATATTCAGACATAGAAATATCTCCGGTAAAAAATGGAGCGAGGAGACTAAAGTAAGCAACGAAGCGATTCGAGTGACAAAGTTTGTGGCAGTGTTGATTGACTCGCTTGAAGTCGATCAAGGCGGCAAATAAACGCGCATAAAAAGGTAAACCAATAAAACTGATTAGGCTAACAATGACATTTGTAAACGACTTTGGATGCGTTGCAAATGGGGTTGAGATGCAAACAACGCTTGAAGCGTGGGTAGTAATAACGCAAGCCGTCGACTGTTAAAGGGCGAGCAAGGTTGACAGGTTCTTTGCAGCAAGCTCCGTATGTTCGCCAACTTTGACATAAGCGAGTTAAGCCAGCGCCAAGCCTGACGAGGCTCCGTTCGATGGTGGCCCACAGCGCCATGCCATGCCTTAGATATAGGCAGACCGTCAAACAACGCGATAACAAAAGCTAGCAGAGTTTGCAGCGGATAATGCTTGTGAGGAAGTACGACGTCGAGATAAAGCTGCCGTGTGCGACCACAGCCCAAGTGGCTACCTCGATTACTACATAAAATACGCTTACCAACAATCGCTCGAAACTGATAATTCAGTTGTTTATAAACGTAACCGTGCGAAACCCACTCACAATTTTTAAGGCAAAACTGACAGGCATTACTCTGTGGAATAGATTTTAGACGATGAGAGAAAGACTCAAGCTCAAAAAGTGAAGAAAAAAACACCTGCATAAAAATTAACCGATTGTAAAAAAGTCAAAATTCTACAGAGAAATTTAATTTACCGAATTAGCGTTATAACGAAAAATTAGAGGACGACGGTAAATTGGTAAAAAAACGATGGATTGTTCGACGGTAATCTGGGAAATTACACATGACTTCGCCAATGAGGTTGAACCAAAACACTATTCACATGTGCGATGGTAACGATTTTTTGAGCCTCTCTGGCGGCATCAATTAAACTGCCATAACAGAGGTTCCTGCAAAGTCTTAAGTTACCCTGCGCACTTCTTATGATGAGTTCCATTGCCCCTTCATTAAAGGTGTTAACTCCCATTCTGACAGCTTCTAACTCTTTAACAATATAACGTTCCATATCGTCATCGTTTTGTCGTTTAATGTTGACCGAGTAAGTAATTCTACTTTTAATATCTTGATTAATATTCAAAGCACTAAACGGGGACAGCCTTAACTTTTAAGTCTTCAAACTCAGCCCTGACTCAGGGCTTTTTCAATTGGGTTTTGTTGGGTTGGTTGAGTGTGATTGCTTGGCTTGATTTCAATGGTTGAGGCTTCCCGCTTTCGGCTTCGTCTTAGGTAGTTTGGTTGTCACACCCTACGCATCTGACGAATGCTAATGGATAGCGCATGGATATTGGCTTACCGCTGTCAGACAGTGGTGTGTATTTTAAACAAATTGTCTGACACAATCGCTACAGGCTAATGCTTATCAAGGCTTACGTGTCAGACAGGGTTAAAAGATTAAAGTGGTGTAATCGCCTCCCGCCAACGTCGATTAAGCGGCTGGGTATACCCAAACCGCAAATGGGGTAAGGCATATAAAGCCAGTTGAATATGGTCGGCTTGCTGACCGAGCAACACCATCTGAATGGGTGGCTCAAAATGGGGTGCGGCTTCTGGATAACAGCGGGAAGCCGAGTCCGGCACAATGGTTAATGGCTCCCGCCAATGCCATTGAATTTGCCGGAAATAAGGGTAAGGCTGCAAAGCAAAGTTATATTGCGGCAGGGTTTTATCAGTAAATTCATGACAGCCGGGGCTGTTTGCGTAAAATTGCATTTAGTCATAGTAACCTCTTTGGTAGGTTGTTGTGATTAGCTGGCTGTTTGGGTTGCCGCCCATTCAGCTAGCGCTTTAATGGCTCAATTAATTTGAGCGTTGTTGTTGAATCAAGGCATCAAGCATCTCACTAATAAATTTCTGTTTCGCTCTCGGCATTAAAGACACTTGTTCAATCTGTCGTTGCAGGGTGGAAGCTGGCCCTCGTTTGTTCCGGAATCAATGGGGTCAGAGTATTTGGTTTTTCTGGATGTAGAGGTATATAGTAGCAAATCACATTTTCAATGGTTATTACAGAATGGCTCGACAACCTCGCTTAAATCTTCCGGATGTTCCTCAACACGTGATTCAACGTGGGAACAACCGCGAAGTTTGTTTTTTTGAGGAACAAGATTACAAGGTTTATCTATCCAAATTAGAAGAGTATAGCCAAAAACTGAAAGTATCAGTGCATGCGTATGTATTGATGACCAATCATGTCCATTTGCTAATGACTCCTAAAACAAGTGATGGTGTTAGTCGATTGATGCAGTCGCTAGGACGTTACTATGTTCGTTACATTAATCACAAATATGAAAGAACTGGAACTTTGTGGGAAGGACGTTATAAATCCACTTTGATTGATAGTGAACAGTATTTATTGACAGTGAGTCGGTATATTGAGTTAAACCCAGTAAGGGCGGAGATGGTGGCTCAACCAGGTGAATACCCCTGGTCAAGTTTTCGAAGAAATGGGTTAGGAGTAGCAATAAGTTTAATTACCCCACATGAAGTTTATGAGCGTTTAGCTAAAACAGATAAGACACGTCAAAAACGTTATTTAGCCTTATTTGAAAAAACATTAAGTGAGTATACATTAGAAGAAATTCGCCAATCAGTGAATCGTGCATGGGTTTTGGGGAGTAGCAAATTCAAACAACAAATAGAGAAAAAGACCGGTAGGCAGGCCGAGCCGAGGCAAAGAGGAGGCGATAGGAAGTCTGAGTCGTTTAAACGAAAGAATCAAATGCTCTGACTCTATTGATACCTATTGATTCTTTTATGAGACATTTAAAGATTATCATTAAATTGAATAACTGTGATGAAAAATATATTTTTTAGAAAAAAGCTCTACTTATTAACATTATTGTCAGCGATTGCGGTGTTCTGGCAATTCATGAGTCCGCTTGATGACGGGTGTCCAAAATGTATGAAAGTTGTTGAGGATTTACGGAAAATAAGTAGTCGTATTGAAATGACCTATGAAGCAAGGAGCTATCCGGATGGTGTAATATTAATGAAAAGCTTAAGTAATGAAACAGGCTCATTACCTAGAGTAGATCCGTGGGGTAATAAGTACTTTGCAAACAGAATAATAGCAGATAAACAACAATGTTTTGTTGTTTGGTCATTTGGTTCTGATGGTATTGAAGGTGGCCAAAGTAAGCCAGAGTTAGATGTTTTCAAACTTGGAGGGTGTAAACTCAAAGAAGAAAAGTTATAGAACGCTAAACGGGGACACCCGCAACTTTTACTGAATACGCTAGAACTTTTAATAAAGAAAGATTAGAAATGGTTGACTCTAAAATTAATAAACATTTAGTTGCTGAAGTTAGTATACCAAAGGGTGAATATATTTTTATCCATAAGGTAATTAAATATACACACCATGCTATTAATGGTGGTGATCTTGTTGTAGCCATTTGCTCTTATATTGACAAACATGGCAATCATCATCGATTTGAATATGATTGGTGGGCTGGCGGTCATATCACCGTCGCTCCTTGGGAGCAGATATATAAAGTAAAAAGAACCTATTAAGTAGGTTCTATTAAGACAAAGTATAATAAAAGTATTTATTATTCATAGTGTATTTTTTTAAATTCATCTAGTCGCTTAAGTTGATTAGGACTCATTCATTGAGGTTGTTTAAATAATCAGTTATAGCAATTGCAACTTTGCCTAAAGCTGTTGATGTAGCATTCAACTCTGCTTTTTTAATGGTTTCTGTAAAATTTTTATCTGTTTTTTGATTAGCCAGATTAAAATCTTGAGTGCTTACAACTGACTTAGAAATAATACCAGAGCGAATATCAAGTAAAACCGACTCTACCGAACAGTATGCGCGTGTTTCATCGGCAGTCATAAAATTATATTTTTGATATGAATTACAGCTTGTTTGGTAAGTCAGTAACAAGTCTGCTTGAAAACGTGCTGCGGCTTCACGTAATGCAGGAACTGTTGGTTGACTGGGGATGAGCATTGCAGGTAAAAATGATGCATCATAAACTCTGTTCGATGAGCGTAGCTGAGTAATCAGCCGAGTAACTAATTTCTCATTAAGCTGTACCATGTTATTTGATAAGTAATGTTGGTTATTATTTCTATTTAATTTTAAAATAGCGATACGACTCTTTTTGGGGAGTTTGATTTTATAAAGTAGCATTTGGTTTATTCGTTTGTCGTTTTCGCCAAAAACTGATTCGTTGACAAGACTTTGTGAGGGAAGGTTGTTTGGTTGATAATAATCAGAAGAACGGTCAAGAGAGCTTACAGCACAGGCTTTAATTAGAAAACATAAAATAATGAGTATCATTTTTGGCATTGCTTTTTCCTTCTCAATTAATCAGGTTGTCTAGAGGTCAGGCTATAACCAATCCCTCTGATAGTTTTTATTTGATAGTCAGAATTATCTGTTAGTTTTAGTTGTTTTTTCAAATTAGAAACAAAATTATCAATTGTACGATTGTCAACATAAATATCTTTTCCCCAAACCGCATCTAAAATACTTTCTCTACTACAAGCTTCGTTAATATGATTAAATAAATATAAAAAAATATCAAAAGCGGTTTTGGTAAGGTGAACTTTTATATCGTTATCAAAAACTTCTCTTAGCTCCCAGTTAACCATAAAGCCATTAATTAGCATTTGCTTATTCGTATGTGCTGGTGTTTTTCTTCTCAATAGCGCTTTTATTCTAAGAATAAGTTCTGAAGCCCTATAAGGTTTGCTAACATAATCATCGGTTCCAGAAATAAACCCTGCTATAACGTCTTTTTCAAGGTTTCTTGCAGTTAACATTAAAATTAACATGTCGCTTTTTTTTCTTATCCAACGACAAAGGTCGTTCCCATTACCATCGGGTAACATGATATCTAACACTGCAAGATCAACATGATTCTTTGTTAAAAATGATTGAGCTTCTTGTACTAAAGAGCAAGATTCAACTTGGTAACCCTCTAGTTCTAGATTGTCTGCTAGTGTTTCTCTTAAATTATCATCGTCTTCAACAACTAGTATTTTTAATTTCAAAATATTAACTTCCTTTTTCTATTTTAGGTAATGTGAGCATCCAGCAAGTTCCTGCGTCACTAGAATTTTTGATTGCTATATCGCCTTGATGAATATTCATTATTTGTTTACATAGAGAAAGGCCAATACCAGTACCTTGTTTTGATTTGTTAATATCTTCGCGATAAAAGTCATCAAAGACTTCGTTCCACAGAACAGTTGGTATTCCACAAGCATTATCAGTGAAATAGAGTTGGTTCTGTTCTTTGTTTATTGATATCTCAATATTTATTTGAGGGTGCTTGCAGTATTTGATCGCGTTAGAAAAAAGATTGATGAAAACCAATTCAAACAAAATAGGGTCAAATTGAGAATAAAATTTTTCAGGTAGTTTGTTATTGACGTTTAGCTCTACTGAACTATTTTCTTTAAAATTAGCGTAAACTCTGTTGAATAGTTGAGTTAGGTTTGTTTGAGTAATATTTAAGTTTAATTTTCCTGATTTGATTTGGTTTAATGATAATAAGTTGTCAACCATAAGCCATAATCTATCGACTTCACTAATTATTTTTTCTGGATAGTTCTTGATGCTGAGTTTTCTGTTATTTCTTTTTTGTAAGGTTTCGATCATTATTCGAATTGAAGCTAAAGGTGTTTTTAGCTCATGGCTAACCAAGTTAATGAAGTTTTCACGAAGATTAATGAACTCAATTTTTTTCTTGTTTCTATAGGTGATAAAAATGACTGTGATAATTAAAGAGAGTATGAACGTGATACTTAATATTGCTTTGATAATAAAAAATTGAGTTTGTTGTTGATGTTGTTTTTTCCATAGTGAATGATTTATTATATAATCGAGATCTTCAATTGGATGTGCTCTCTGTTGTTGTTTTAAATTATCTTTAATTGATATAGTATCCTCGTCACCCAAGATAGATTGAGATTTTAAAATCTTTTCGACTTCTTTTAACTCGTTCTCGATATTAAAAGGAACTAGATATGCTAAATTTTCTTTGGTTTTATAATAGAGTAATTGGTTATCAATTAAAGATAAATGCTTAAAAGGTTCAGAGTTAATGGCTAAGTCTGTTTTCCAAAGTGCTTGTGCACTTTGATTAAACCAGTCGCTATTGATATTTGTGTTTTCTAATATTGACTGAGTTTTAGAGATGCTTAGTTTAATGTCTGCAATTGAAAGTTTATTGTTTTGCTGAAAAATATAATCAGATATTGAAGGTAATTGTTTATAGCCTTGGAAAACAAGCAAGTCAATTAATTGGTTGTTCCATCTGTATTTTTCTCCAAGTTGCAAAAATGCTAATCTGGAAATTATCTCTTCTATTGCTGATAAGTGATAATTTTCAAGCAAATTGAAGTAGGTTTTAGTCAGTTTACTTGTGTCGGTTGGATTTTTAGTTTTTAAAGAGATATTTATTTGATTTAATATCTCTACTCTTTGTCTTGTTTCTGGTTGCAACTCGTTATTCATTTTTTCAAGTTCGCCTTCAAGTTTATAAGCTTCCCATAACTGTGAAGGTGTGTTTATCATTTTGCCTGAAAAACGTTTTGGAAATATCCATTGGTTTTTATGACTGATTGAAATATTAAGCGGCAGTTTTCTCCAGTTAGTGTGGAGGTCATTGAGATTATCTGGATAATTATTAAGCTGTTCTGAAACCCTTTTAGCCATTGTTTTTATTACGGTATTTTTCATTAAAAACTGATTGTTGATAATCAACTTTTTAGACTCTTTATATTCAACGGTCAACATAAATAAAATAGAGAACCCTCCCAGCATAACTAAGCCGTAGATTAATATTAGGGAAGGATTTTTTATTAGCTTAATCAAGTAATGGTACTCGGTCGAAATTAATATTGACTATCGGACTATTCGGTTCAAAGTTATCTGTTCGTGCGTCTAAATTTTTAGCTGTAGCAATTAATTTTTTTAGTTTAATAACTTGTTCTTGTTTTTGGTAAGCAACAGGAAGCAAGTTAAGCTGATGTTGAATATCATTATAGCTATATAACCTTGCCCAATAAGACTGGCGTAACTTTTCCGCAAAAGCTGCAATACTGAATGATAAACGACTATCGGGAGAGGTTGTTTCTGATGAAGTTCGTACCAGACTTACAGGGAGTATTTTATTGATAGTATGAACTTTATGACCTTGTGGTTTTTTATAGGCAATAGATAGGTCGGCTAATTTTTTTGAATTGACAGCTTGGTTAATTTTTATTTCGTAAAGTGCTGTTACTGTATGGCCTGCACCAACTTCGCCACCATCTTTGTTAGGATCAGTAAAGTCTTGCTGATTTAAATGCCTGTTTTCATAGCCAAGTAAGCGGTAATTAGATATTTGCTTTGGATTAAATTTGATTTGTATTTTGGCATCTTTAGCAACGGTTTGTAATTGAGAGTTAAGCTGATCGACAAATACTTCTTGTATGTCTCGTGCGTTAGCAATATATAAATAGTTTCCATTTCCTTGGTTGGCGAGTTGCTCAAGCAAATGATCGTTAAACATACCAATACCAACGCCTAGTGTTGTTAAAAAAATGCCTTTTTCTTTACTTTCAAGCACTTTGGTTAAAATTGATTCCGGAGAGGTGGAGCCTATATTAGCCATTCCATCTGAGGTGAGAATCACTCGATTATTAAAACCTGGTTGATACATGTTTTCAGCAAGCTCATAACCTTTTTGTAAGCCTTTTTCTGCATTAGTGCTCCCACCTGCTATTAATTGGTCAATGGCATTAAATATTTTTAGTTTTTTTGAGGCGCTTGTTGATTCTAATTTGACCAATGCATTTTCATTGTAAACAACAAGAGCAATACGATCATTGGTATTAAGCTGTGATACTAGTGTTTTCATAGCATCTTTTAACAACTGTAATTTATTATCAGATGCCATAGAGCCTGAGACATCAGCAACTAAAACAAGATTACTTGGATTTCGCTCCTTATCATTAATTGTTTTAGCTTGAATTCCCACATGTAGAATATGATAACCAGGCCGAAAAGGAGATGGCATTGCTTCAGCGCTGATAGAAAATAACGCATCGTTTTGATTGTATTGATAGTTTATGGAATTTACAAATTCTTCAATGCGAATACCATCAGGATTAGGTAAACGATTTTGCTCAAGCATTGCGGTTGCTAATTTATATGAGCCGTTGTCTACGTCCATTGAAAAAGTTGAAATAGGATTATGCTCTGTTTGAATGGTTGGGTTGACTCCATAGCGTTTAAATATTTGATGTGATGCTTCTGAGCTGGTCGCAATTAAATGATAGAGTTGTTCTTTTTCTTTTAAGTATTCTGCCTCTCTTTTTTTAGTGCTATTAGCATGTATGTTTTTATGATTTTTTATCAGTTTAGATAATTCGTTTAATGTTTGAACTGGTTTTGTTTGTATAGGTGTAACTGCTTTACTATCTACTATAGGGGCTTGTTCTTCTGCTGTTTCTACTAGTTCTACTGGCTCTCCTGTATTGGCTATTCGCGAGCCAACAACTATTATTTGTTCTTCTTTTGAAGCACAGTTAGCTAAAAGTGCAATTAAAACAGCCGAAAGTATAATTTTAAGTGTTGTGGCAGGATTTTTTATCATATTGTCTTCCCTTATATTTATCGATATATAGATAGTAGCGTTAATTAATCGATGAATTGTCATGGTTTTATCATGATCTTTGGATTAAGCCTCGTTAATAAAATATATTCTATCATTTCTTCTCTTTTATTCGCCTTTTAACTAAAACTGACTTATATGAGTAGGTAGTGTTGATTCTTAATTGTTATTAAAACATTTATTTATATTCTCTAAGTCCTGTTTTTTATAGTTATAGGTAACGCTGTTAAATTAATTGGTTGAAAATCGTTCTCTTTTTGAGATATTATGATTGAATTGTGTCGGCTAAGTCATTAATTCTTGAGTGAGAAGGGAGCTTTTTCGTAGAGATTTTTAAACTTAAGCCATTGTCTAATATTGATGAAGGAGGTTGTACTCAATGAATATTACTCAAGAGCTAGTGATTGAACACCAACTTATATTAACGATTAACCAACATATTCTTGTAGTTTCCCTACAACCAAATCAAATTAGTAACGATGAATACTTTGCTGTGATGGAGCAGTATGTTTCTTTTGTAGATCATTTTATTGACGATTATCATCATGTTAAAGAAGAGGAGTTTCTTTTTCAGGCATTAGAGCTGCCTGGTATAATTGGCCCACATTTGTTAATTGCTGAAATGCTGGTTGAACATGAATTGAGCCGACAGGCATTGCAGTTAATTAAACAAGGTATTGCCTACAAGAATTATGATGAAGTGATTCAAGGCGTGGATAAATATATACAAGTAATGTCTGGACATATTTCTAAAGAAGAAAATATTCTTTATCCGTTAGCTGAGAAATATTTAAATAATTCTATCAAGTTAAGAATCAGTCAATTCTATGAAGATATAGAAAAGTCTAAGCAAAAATCTTTGTTATGGAAAAACTACGTTAATTTTTCAGAGAGATTAATATTGTTGCTTAGAGAAGTTTGTACTATTCATTAACAATAATTTATTCTTCTCTCCAACAATAAAGTTCTCCAATTCCATTGGACAAATTATATACTTGCTATTTTCGCGTTCCAATATTATTAGTAATATTCTGGGATGCAAAATTATTTTAAGAAAGGTTAAAAAGTATACTTAAATATATTTTTCTTCAATACAAAGATTTTTAATCGAAAGTATAATGAACACATAACATCAAATAAAAATACTCAAGGTAATAGCGAAACAAAAATAATTTTAAGCTTGTTATTTAATTACTATCTAATTACTTATTGTCTAATTTTTATAACTCTCTTTATTTAATCAAAATGCATTAGGATGACTTACATTAGGATGACTAAAGTATAATTATTTTGAATAAATGATCGTTGTTGATTTTTTATTCAAAGAACTTTTAATTTCTTAGTCATTAACTATTAGTAAGATATGCGTTAGTTTTTTGAGTTTGTAAATAATTTTTTAAATCACTAAGAGAGATATTTTTTTAAAAAATAGTTTTTAGCGAATGTAAAAAAAAATGTATTGGTTGATTTCATAAATTTTTATAAGTATAAAGAGTCCGCTCTCGATAATCTCAAATGAGTGATTATTATAGAGAAATTATATTGTGACTTTCTTCATGCAAACTGCATAAATATTACACTGATTTGGTGATTTTTTTAGATTATGAAACTAAAAGGATTTTAACGATAAATGAAAAAATCAATAAAAATTATAGTACCTACCCTCATTATTAGTTTAGCGATCTCTATTGTTGTTGAGTTAAATGATAGAAAGGAAAAGCCTAAAAAGCGAACAAGTATTGATGATGCAGAACTTATTTTTGTAGATAAAGTTCGCCAGTTGCCAAGAACGTTAAAAGTTACCACACATGGAGAAGTTAAAGCGAAAACAATGCTAACCGTAGTTTCTCAGGTGAGTGGTATGGTTCAGAATATATCTTCCAACTTTGTACAGGGTGGTCGAATTTCAGCCAATGAAGTTTTTGCAAATATTGATGATACCGATTATCAGGTTCAAATAGTTAGAGCGACGGCAAAGGTTGCTGAGGCAAAACTTAATCTTGAAAAAAATATTGCTGATGCAGAAGTTGCTAAAAAGCAATTAACCAGTGAGTCTCACTCATCTCTAGCACTTAAAAAACCTCATATTGAAAATGCTAAGGCACAACTTGCTTCTGCCAAAGCAGATTTATCTCTCGCAAAAGCTAATCTTGAAAGGACAAAAATTAAATTACCATTTGATGTTCGAATAACTGATAAATTAATTGATCGTGGACAGTTTGTTAGTGTAGGAACAGTATTAGGTAGCGCGTTTTCTACAGAAAAAGCAGAAGTACAAGTTGGGTTAACGGATAAACAGCTTTTTGATCTTGGTTTGCCAATTGGTTATCAGTCTAATAATACAATGGGACCTGAAGTTACTTTGAGTACAATGGTCGCTCAGCAAAAACGTTTTTGGAAAGGACATATAGTTCGTGTTGACTCTGCATTAGATCTGGAAACAAGAATGTTTAATGCTTATGCTGAAATCAGTGATCCTTATGGCGAAAAAAACAGTTCTCATGATTATATTCCATTAGCCGTTGGTCTTTATGTTTCTGCCGAAATCGTTGGTAAAACAATCCCAAACGCTTATGTTATTCCTCGAAAAGCATTAAGAAGTGGTAATAAAGTTTTTGTTGTTGATAACGGTAAGCTTAATATCAAACAAGTTGAAGTTTTATATCAAGATGCTGATGAAGTATTTATTAATAGCGGCATTGATGTGAATGATTTGGTTGCTATTTCACCAATTGGTATGCCCGTTCAAGGAATGAGTGTTAAAGCGAGAATGCCTGAAGGTATTGAAGAAGAACGCATTGTTTCATCAGGGAAAAATTATTGATGAATGCTATGATCGCTTGGTGGGCAAGAAATCCTATTGCAGCTAACTTATTAATGCTGGGAATGTTATTTTCTGGACTGCTTGGTTATTTTCAAATGGAAAGAGAAATATTTCCGACCATAAAAGTTAATGCTATTGAAATATCAATTATTTGGCCTGGTGCTTCACCCAAAGAAGTCGAAGAACAGCTCTTGGTTAGAGTTGAAGAAGCTTTGCGAGAGATTGATAGTATTGATCGGATTTCTTCAACTGCAACCGAGGCATTAGGATATATTTTAATTGAAGCCGATCCTAAGATTGAAATGTCTAGTTTTCTTAATAATGTGAAACTACAAGTCGATTCGATTAGTAGCTTCCCTAAAAATATTGAACCGCCAATTATTCATGAAAAAGTTTTACGCAGTAAAATGTTAAGACTCGCTGTTCATGGAAATGTTGAAGAGCGGGAATTAAAGCGAACTGCAGAACAAATTAGAAATGAGATTGTTTTGCTGCCAGGCATATCAATAGTCGAACTCGCCGGAGCCAGAAGAGAAGAGATTTCAATCGAACTATCTGAAATTTCTATGCAGAGGTATCAATTAAACTTTGATGATATTGCTAGTGCAATTCGAGGTGCTTCTGTTAATTTATCGGTTGGTAGTATTCAATCCGCTAGTGGAAGTATTCAACTTAAAGCAAAAAATACTGCTTTTAGTAAAAGAGATTTTGAAAATATTGTTGTTCATCAATCTGATAAAGGCGGTGTGGTTTGGCTTAAAGATATTGCTACTGTGATTGATGGCTTTGAGGAAGAAGAGTTTTTATCGTTATTGAATGGGGAACCATCAATTATTGTTCAAGTCATGTCATCTGATAATATGGATATTGTTAAAGCGAGCGAGTCAATTAATGATTGGCTGAAAAATACAACTGTTATGTTACCAGAAGGAGTAAAGCTTACATTATGGGATGACTCGGCAGATATATATCAGAGCCGTATGAATACGATTAGTAACTCCGCCTTTTATGGATTAATTCTTGTTTTTATCGTTTTATTTCTATTTTTAAATTCTCGGGTTGCCTTATGGGTTACTTGCGGTATTGCTGTTGCATTTATGGCAACATTTGCATTACTGCCAATGTATGACGTATCAATTAATATATTGTCTACTTTTGCATTTCTACTAATTTTAGGGGTGGTGGTTGATGATGCGATAGTTGTTGGAGAAAGCATTCATGATCACTCTGGAGTAGGCTCTCCGGTAGAAAGTGCAATATTGGGGGCACAGTCAGTTGCTAAACCAGTCGTTTTTGCTGTTTTAACTACTATGATTGCATTTTTACCTTGGTTTTTTGTTGGGGGAGCTGAGGCAAGACTTGTACAGCAAGTGTCGGTTATCATTGTTTTTGCATTAACATTTTCATTAATAGAAGCTTTTTTTATATTACCTTCACATCTCAGTAAAGACAAAAAGAAACCCAAAAAGAAACAAAGTTTAATGAGCCGAATTAACCAAAAAGTTAGTGGTAAGCTTGTTAGTTTTTCAAATGTTTACTATCGTCGGCTATTAATACTTTCACTAAAGCATAGTTATATTACCGTTAGTTTGTTTATTGCTTTTTTTATTATTAGTGTTGGTTTACTTACTAGTGGATTAGTTAAATTTTCCTTTTCTCCTGATTTAGAGAGTGATCGGATAACGGTTGCTGTTGAACTTGTTGATGGTACACCTTATTCAAGAACGCTTGATGTATTAAATCAATTTCAAAAAGCACAACAAACTTTAGTAGAGCAATTACCTCATTCAGATAATAGTCAAAATGAAATAATAAAAAATTGGTATACTCAGGTTAACGGAGAAAAAATTAACGTTATTATTCAGTTATCTTCATCTGATACAAGAACTATATCAACTAAAGCAATCGCACAAAAACTAAACGACCAAATTGGTTATATACCTGATGCGGTCAAGAAACTTGTAGAGTATAAAAATAATGCTAAACCAGCATTAGAATATTCTATTAGCCATGCTGAGCCAGAAATTTTAAGAAGTGCATTACATGATTTCAAAAAGCAACTCAAAACTTATAAAGAAGTGTTTGCTATTAGAGATGATCTTCAAGATACCAAACAAGAAATCAAGTTATCTTTATTACCAGGCGCTGAACGTTTAGGTTTTTCTTTGGCGGAAGTTTCAAGGCAAGTTCGACAAGCATATTATGGTGAAGAAGCACAGAGAATATCTAGAAATGGAAGTGATGTGAAGGTAATGGTTCGCTACCTTAGAGAAAATCGAAAATCATTAGATAGTTTATCTGAACTTCAAATTAGAAATCATCGAGGACAAATGTTTCCACTTCTTTCTATTGCTAATATAGAGTTCAATGTTGGAGTAAGAAAAATAGAAAGAAAGGAGCGACAACGAACAGCCGTTATTAGTGCTGAGTTACATAGTAATGTGCGACGAGATATTTTAAGAGATTTAAAGAAAAATTACTTGCCAGACTGGAAACAAAAATATCCAGGTGTTTCATTTGGTGAAATAGGGGAAGCTGCAGGTGAAAAGTCATTTGCTATTGAAATTGCGAGTTTATATTTAATCGCTTTTTTCTTAATGTATGCATTAATTGCGATTGTTTTTAAGTCTTATTTCTTACCGTTATTAATAATGTTGGCAATTCCATTTGGTTTCATGGGAGCTGTATACGGACATCTTTTTTATGGTGTAACAATGGCTCTGTTTTCTTATTTTGGCATTGGAGCTGCGGCAGGTGTTGTCGTAAATGATAATTTGGTATTAATTGATTATGTCGCTAAATTACGTGATCAAGGATATAGTTTTTTTGACTCTATTGTTGAAGCTGGAGTAAAACGATTTCGCCCGATATTCTTAACTTCTTTAACAACCTTTGTTGGTTTAATTCCTTTAATGAGTGAGACTTCTGTTCAGGCTCAGTTTCTGCTACCAACTGTTATTTCATTAGCTTTTGGCGTTTTATTCTCAACGGTGGTTACTTTAATTTTAGTGCCTTCACTATACGTTATTGGGCATCAATGGAAGAGAAATAAAAAATCAGATGATGATTTTGATAGGGATGATAAGCATACATCTATAGAACCTGATTTATTAGTAAGCAAGGCATAAATAGTTTTGTGATAAGAAAGAGGAAATATGAAAAGTTCTTGGTTAGTTAAATTTAATTCAAACCCAAATGCTAAGTTAAGACTCATATGTTTTCCTTATGCAGGGGGAAGTGCTGCTATTTATAGAAATTGGGCAAAACATATTGAAATGGCTGAGGTCTTATGCGTTCAGCCACCAGGTAGAGGAGAGCGAATTGGTGAACCTGTCATCGGTTCAATTGAAAAAGTTGTTGAACAGTTAGTTGATGTTTTAAAAAACCTAGATGATAAGCCTTTTATCTTTTTTGGACACAGTAATGGTGCTTTAATCAGTTTTGAAGTTGCTCGAGAAATGCGGCGTCAATCACTTCGTTTACCAGAACATATGATTTTATCTGCAAAACGTGCACCTCAATTAATCAAAAACCAAAAAATTAGTTATAACTTACCTGAAGAAGAGTTCATTGAAAAAGTAAGGAATATGAAAGGTACGCCGGAAGAAGTCTTAAATAATAAAGAGATTATGCAAATATTATTGCCACTGCTTAGAGCCGATTTTCAAATTAGTGAAACTTATAAGTTTAAAGATGAAGAACCGTTAAATATTCCTTTTACTTTATTAGGTGGAGTGCATGATGAAAATATTCCTGAAGCCGATGTCGGTGCTTGGGAAGATAACAGTGCTAAAGATTCAATATTTATAAAAATCAATGGCGGTCACTTTTTTATTCATTCACATGAAACGCAAGTGATTGCTCATGTAAAAGATGTTCTGAAACGTTCTAATGAAAGACTGTTAGTGTTTTAGGTTTTATATAGAAGTAACAAATTGTTTAAGTAATATGGGAACTTATAATCATGAAAACTAGACTGATAACTAGTGATGATGGAGTAGAGTTGAAGTGTGCTGTTAGTTGCTCTACAGATAAAAAAAATTGGATTGTATTAATTATACCTTTTGGCTTGAAAGTTGAACTCGCTCAATCTTTTTTTGACTATTTTGAAAACGATTTTAATATTGTAACTTGGGAAAGTCGTTTGATTTTGTCGGAAGATGAGACTTCGTTAAGTGGAAATGAGTTTGCTATAGAAAATCATATTGCTGATATTAATGCAATAGAAAAAGCATTAAATATTGAAATCTCGACTCTTGTTGGGTATTGCTCTGGCGCAGGTATTGCTTTAGCTGCCGCTAATAAAAATCCAGAAAAATATAGTCAGTTATTATTAGTGCATGGAGAGTTTACACTGTTAGGCGATAAAGCATGTGTTACTCAGGTAGGGGCAGATATTGATAGTCTTTTACCGATAGCCTCTATGAGTCCTGATAAAGCTAAATTTATTATGGATAGAGTTTCTATGGACAATAGTAATACTGCAACAAGCTTACCTGAAAATATTGATATTAATTTGCCCTTTAAAAACAGTAATTACCTCTATCGCTATGCGCTTAATTATTTATCTTATCGTAAAGTCGACTTTGAATCATTGGCAAAAATCATAAAACATAAAACAGTTTTGTTAACCGGTGATTTAGATAAGCATACTAATATTCAAAGCACCATGAAAATTAAAGAGCTGATAGAAAATTCAGAAATACATATTGATCCTCAAGCTGATCACTACGGAATAGTAAGAGAAAAATCATTAACCCTTGAAAAGATTGCAAATTATTTGGAGTCGAATAATGAATTATGATGTATATAGCGATTTAGTAATCCATAGTGCATTTGAAAGAGAGGTTATAAAGAACCCTAATCAGATTGCTTTGATTTACAAAGAACAGCAGGTCAGTTATCAACAATTGAATGCTCGGGCAAATTTTTTAGCTAACTATTTAGTAAAACAAGGTATAGAGCACGGAGATTTTATTGGTATATCTATGTCTCGTTCTATAGAAGTTATTGTGGCTAAACTGGCAATTCTAAAATGTGGTGCTGCTTATTTACCATTAGATAAAGTTAATCCCGATGCTCGAAATAAGCGTTGTCTTGAAGAAGCAAAAGCTCGTTTGATTTTAGCTGATAATGATTGTGTTGGGTTGAAGACTGATGGTATCGAAATAATAACAACTAGCAATAATAGCGTTTTATTTAATTCTGAGCAGGAAGAAAATTTAGCTATTGAAGTTGATACTGATGATAAAGCTTATGTGATGTTTACATCAGGTTCAACAGGTAACCCAAAAGGTGTTGTTGTACCTCATAGAGCTGTTATTCGCCTTGTTAATGGTGCTAATTATGTTGAGTTTAATCCCTCTGATAAAATAATGCAGTTTTCATCATTAAGTTTTGATGCTTCAACCTTTGAGATTTGGGGAGCTTTACTTAATGGGGCAACCTTAGTGCTTTATTCTGGCGAAACTTTTGATCCAAACTTGTTTTCTCGTGAATTAAAAGATAATCAAGTTGCAACACTATTTATTACGACTGCATTATTTCATATATTAGCAACACGATTTATTGATGTTTTAGCGCCGTTAAAAAATTTATTAACCGGCGGCGATGTACTTTACCCTGAAATTGTTAATAAAGTTGCGGATCATTATCCCGAACTAAATCTTATTATTTGCTATGGACCAACTGAGAATACTTCTTTTACAACCACTTTTCTCGTCACTAATGAAAATAGACCAGAAGATAATGTTCCTATCGGTAAAGCTATCAGCGGTACTGATGTGCATATACTTGGTGATGACTTGAAAGCTGTAGCTATAGGTGAGGTTGGTGAGCTTTTCACTTCAGGCTCTGGTGTTGCGTTAGGTTATTTAAATAGAGAAAGATCAATTTCTGATTTTTTTATTAATAATGATATAGCAACCGGATTAATTTATAGAACTGGTGACTTAGTAAAAATGAATAGTTCTGGTGATATTGAATTTGTTGGTAGAAGTGATAATCAAGTCAAAATCAGAGGGTTTAGAGCATCGTTAGAAGAAATACAAAATGGTATTGTCAGAGTTGAACAAGTTACTGATGCCGTTGTGTTTTTAGATAAGTTTGAAAATGGAGATCAATTGTTAATCGCTTTTGTTAAACTGGTTGATGGATTGGAGTTGAATGCCAAAGAGCTTAAAACATTGTTTGCTAAAGAATTACCTGATTATATGGTGCCTGACAGAATTTATATTAATGTGGAATTTCCGATTAATAAAAATGGTAAAGTTTGTAAAAAGAGTATTCGTGAATCAATTGCCTGAATTAGTGGCATATAAATATAGGAGTTAAAAAATGACTGAGGTAAATATTAGAGAAAAAATAATGAATGTGCTTGAGCAAAAACCAATTCTTAAAGATATTGGTAGTGATCAAGATTTTTTTGATGTGGGGGCTTCATCATTAACAATTGTCGATATGCAAATGCAGCTTGAAGAGATGTTGAATCTATCTGTGCCTACGAGCAAGTTAATGAGTAATCCTACTGTTGATGGTTGGGTTTCAACTTATGCAGATGCTAGTTAAGTTATTAATGTTATAAAATTATAGAATGGAAAAATAAAAATGAAAAAGAAATTTTCTTTAAGTCCGGAAGAGTTGGAAGCATTCAGAAAAAATGGTGTTGCAGGACCCTTTGACTTGTATGAGGCAGATGAAATTATTGAGAAGTATAAAAGAATAAGAGCTGAATTGTTCGATCGTACATACGCAAGTTATGGTCTTGATGTTAAAAGTGTTATTGCTGGTTATGATAGACATTTAGATGTGAATGATTTGAGTGATCATATCATGAGAAGAGAAATTGTTGACAGAGTAGAAAGCATATTAGGGCCAGATGTATGTTGTTGGCGTTCTGAATTGTTTCCTAAGTATCCTGGAGATGAGGGAACCGACTGGCATCAAGCTGACACTTATGCCCATGCCTCTGGAAAGCCTCAAGTTAAATGGCCTATGGGATCTGAATTTGGCGGCGCAATTACTGTTTGGTGTGCATTAACTGATGTGACAGAAGAAAATGGTTGTATGCGTTTTATTCCTGGTACACATGAAGAAATGATTTATGATGAATCAAAAGAAATGACCTTCAACCCTGAAAATGTTAATAACGTTGAAAGAAATGGTATGAAGCGAGGCTTCTTTGGTTATGATTATAAAAATTTACAAAAAGATCCTGATTATGTACCAGATGAATCTGCCGCTATTTCAATGGAAATGAAAGCGGGACAATTTGTTATTTTCTGGTCCACTCTCATGCATTCATCATTTCCTAACTCGACTAAAGATAAAACTCGTTTAGCTTATGCTGCGCGATATGTTCCATCTTGTGTTGAAATTTATCCTGATACGGATGTTGTTGAAGAGTATGGTAGTGTGGTTTCTCTAGATAAGTATGGTGTGGTGGTTGTAGCAGGTAAAGATGATTATAAACATAATCGGGTTGTTACTGAAAATAATCGTGGTTACAAATTTAGCTATTAATACGCTCTAGATTAATCAGTTTTAAATAGAAGTCGTTTATATGGAGTGCGCTGTAGCGCGCATTCCATAACCGTTATTTTTATTTTTCTTATCTAATTTGTATTCAATCATTCACAAAATTGATAATGCCAGAAGAAAATATTATGAAATCAAAGTGGTTTGTAACACCAAAGCCAAATGGACGGGCTAAGCTACGTCTTTTTTGCTTTCCCTATGCTGCAGGAAATGCTGCAACCTATGTACCTTGGCAAGAATATCTTCCTGAATGGGTTGAGTTGGTTGCTATTCAGCCGCCAGGTAGAGCGAATAGAATTGAGGAACAAGGTTTAATGAGTATGGAAGCTATGGTGAGTAGCTTATGTGAAGCAATTGAACCTTTATTAGACAGACCTTATATGATTTTTGGTCATAGTTTAGGTAGCAGAGTCGGATTTGAATTTGCGTTAGAAGTCAAAAGAAGAGGGTGGCGAGAGCCGGAACATTTTATTGCTTCAGGTAGCAATGCTCCCCACATCTGTCGTGAACATAAAAAAATTCATCATCTTGAAGATAAAGAATTTGTTGAAGGACTTAAACGCTTTGATGGGCCTACAGAAGTTATTGCGGAGAATAAAAAACTATTAGAACTCTTTATGCCGATGTTGCGTGCTGATTTCAGCGTAGCAGATACTTATTTTAGAACGACTGAAGAGAAATTAGATTGTCATTTTTCTATTTATGGTGGAAAGAAAGATACCGATGCTCCACAAGAACAACTAGATACTTGGATTCATCATTTTTCAGTACCCGTTTTTGCGATTGAAGTTTTTGAAGGGGACCACTTTTTTATCGAGAATAATCAAGCAGCAGTGTTAAATAAAGTCGTTGAGACGATTAAGCATGTTGCAGAGCAATGCGATTTTAATTTAAAAGAAATACCGGAAACTACATTATAAATTTTGTATTTCCTTATAAAAATAACCCCCTAAAACCGTTTATTAAATAATTATTTACAGGTTTCTATGAAAAGCATCAGACAGTTATACCAAACACGTCCATTATTATGTTTATTCTCCATTTTTATACTTGGGCCATTCTTTTTTGCTATTTGGTTAGGTTACTCTTACTTAGATGAGACTTTACCGTTGCTTGAAGGAGACATAAGTGTTGAGCATATTTCAAGTAATACCAGTATCAAAAGAGATAAAAATGGTGTCACTTATATTAACGCTAAAACAGATAATGATGTCTTTTTTGCAATGGGGTTTTCTCATGCTCAAGATCGTTTATGGCAACTTGAATTGCAAAAAAGAATGTCACAAGGACGTTTAAGTGAAATATTTGGTAAAAGTGCTGTTAAGCTTGATATTTATATAAGGACATTAGGTATATATCAAAATGCAGAAAGTTCGTGGAATGCATTAAGTCCAGAGGCTCAAGAATCATTAAATTATTATGCTTTAGGGATTAATGAATTTATCCGTCAGCAGAAGCCGTTGCCCATTGAATTTACACTGTTAGGTATAGAGCCAGATAGTTGGAAGCCTACAGATTCTCTTGCTTGGATTAAGATGTTTTCGCTTAATCTTGCTGCAAACTATCAAAAAGAATTGAGTAATTTATTAGTTACAAAAACACTTGATGAGAAAAAAACAGCTGCTATTTTGGGTAGCAGTATTTTAGAAAGTGCACAAACTTTATCTTCTGTCGAAATTAAAGCATTACTGGCAAGTTCTGAATTATTTGAACAAAATAAACTGTTTGAAAAGAAGTGGCAACTCGGTGGTCAATATATTGGTAGTAATGCCTGGGTGGTTTCAGGCGAACATACTGAAGATGGTAATGCCATATTACTTAATGATCCTCATCTCGCAATGGAACTGCCTTCTATGTGGTATGCCGTCAATCTTGATGGTGATCAATTAAAGTCTTCAGGTATGAGTTTGGTTGGCATACCTGTTGTGATGTTGGGTAAAAATCAACACATTGGTTGGGGGGCAACTAATATGGTTGCTGATGTGCAAGATCTGTATTATGAGCAAATTAATACTGAGAATACTAATCAATATAAACGAGGTGATAAATGGGTTGATTTTATTATTAGAAATGAAGTCATCAACGTTAAGGCTGATTTTCCCGCATTTCTTCGTTCTAAATTAGCGCCACTGGAAATACAAGTAAGAGAAACTGATCATGGACCTATTATATCGGATTTAACCGGAGTATCAGAACAGCCTTTATCACTTCGTTGGGTGGGTAATAGTAAAAATGATGTTTCGTATGAATCATTTCTTAAACTCAACTATGCATCTGATTGGAATAGCTTTAAAGATGCAATGAAAGATTACATTGCTCCAGCCCTCAATTTTTTGTATGTAGATAACAAACAAAATATTGGCTATTTAGGTGTCGGTAAAATTCCTGTTAGAGGTAAAGGAATTGGTAATCATCCTATACCAGCATGGCAGGAGGACTTTGCTTGGCAAGGTTTCATTCCTTACAATAAAATGCCTCAAGCTCTCAACCCCGAAAGGGGATATTTTGTATCGGCCAATAATGAAGTTGCCGATAAATCTTACCCATACTTCATTTCTGAAGATTGGGCTGATCCTGCAAGAGCAATGAGAATTGAAGAGTTAATTAAGTCTTCAATTGATTCAGGTAAAAAAATAAGTTTAAAGCAGCATGAACTAATGCAACAGGAATTTATTGATAAAAGAGCGGTTGAAGTACTTAATAATATTCTCAGCTTTGACTCCGATGATGAACTTGTTAAAGAGATGGTGGAGTATCTTAAAAATTGGAATGGCAGTACCGATAAAGAGAGCGTGGCGGCGACTATTTATTTTACTTGGATGCGCCATTTAAAAAGCTACTTATTTAAAGATGATTTAAAAGGCAAGTGGGGAAATGCTAATTTATCAAGACATTTAAGAATGATTGTTGGCAATCTGCCGGTTACTAAAATTGAACAGGCTTTAAAACAAACTGATATCGATTGGTGCGATCGTCTCGATACTGATGAACAAGAAACTTGCGATGACATAAAAGAAGATTCATTACTATCGGCACATTACGAATTAAGTAAAAGATTAGGTTCGGATATTTCTGACTGGAACTGGGGAAGTATACACAGCGCAAAATATAAACATAAGCCATTTAGTAGTGTCAAAGGTCTAGATTTTATTTTTGAGCGAAAAATCGCAAGAGGTGGTTCGCCTGATAGTATTAATGTGTCCGGTTTTTATTACGATATTGATCATGGTTACATTCAAACATCTGGGCCGGGTTTTAGGCAGGCAATTGCCTTTCCCAAACAAGAGGATTTGTATTTGTTTATGAATTCAACTGGACAGTCTGGTAACGTTTTTAGTGAACATTATGATGACATGATTGAGCCCTTCTTAAATGGTGAATATCGTTCTATTAGTGCTAACAATACTAATTTTATTCATTCACTTCAGTTAACTCCTAAAGCCGCAGTAAATTAAGGATAAGATGATGAAAATATTTGGAATTTTAACAAAGACATCTCCCTCTAAAGTTTTTGGTTCATTATTGTTGGGGACTGTTGCTGGTATTGGTTACGCATTTTTGATACCGATTGTTTTATATAGCTTTGAGAGTAATGGTCCTTTCCTTCTTGAAAGTGCTGGACCTGTCAGTATTTTTTCTTTTGAAGTAAGTAATATTAAATTTGCTGCACTATTTTTATTATCTTGTCTGTTGATTCTAGGTGCAAGAACTCTTTCTCAACTGATATTGACCTGGGTTGCATTAGATACAACATCTGCATTAAGAGTGAAGTTTTATAGAAAAATATTAAATGCGCCTATTACAAGTGTCGAGAAAACTGGCTCAGCTAAGTTAATTGCTTCAATAACGACTGATGTGCGAAATATTATTCAAGGCGCACAACTTCTACCTGATATGTTAATCAGCTTAGTGACAATAACTGGTATGTTATTGTTTTTACTTTATTTGAATTCTAATATTTTTTATTTCGTGTGTGGCGGAATTTTATTTGGTGTAATTACCTTTCAGTTACCAATGGCTATTGCAGGAAAGTTTTTTCGAAAATCAAGAGAGAAGGTTGACGATTTACAAGAAGGCATAAAAGGGATTATTCGAGGTATAAAAGCACTTAAACTCTGTAAGACCAAGCGAGACAGCTATATGTCGGAGGTTATGTTAGAGAGTGAAAAGGAAGTGCTATCTGCTGGGAAAAAAGGTGCCACAATAATACGAAGTGCATCTAATTATGGTGATATGTTAAGTTTTTTTGTTGTTGGTTTTGTTGCATTTGTTTTTGTTAATTACCATGCAATTAGTTTGCCTGAATTAATGGGGGCTGTAATGGTTTTGTTATATATAACAGGACCAATAAGCATTATGCTAAATGCTATCCCTCAAGTTATAGTGGCGAATATTTCATTAAAGAAAGTCAGTGAAATATTCGATGGCTTAAAAGAAGAGCAAATATCTCCAACATTGACCAATATCCCTGAATGGAAAAGTATTCAATTTTCAAATGTGACTTATCAATATGAAACACAAAATCAAGCAAAAGGCGGCTTCTCAATCTCGCCATTAAATTTTACTTTAGCAAAAGGCGAAATAACTTTTATTATTGGTGGTAATGGTTCTGGTAAATCTACCCTTGGTAAATTGATAACTTCTCATTACTTACCCACATCAGGACAAATATCATTGGGTGACTTATTAATTGATGAAACGAATATTAATAGTTATCGTAATCAAATATCGGCCATTACATCTGATTATTATTTATTTGATCGGTTGCTTGGAAATTCTAATCAAAATGATGATGAATTAATTAATACTTATTTAGCTAAATTGCAGATTGATTCTAAAGTGTCATTAAAAAATGGACATTTTTCTTCTTTGTCTTTATCTGATGGGCAACGTAAACGATTAGCTCTTTTGGTTTCGTTTTTAGAAGATAAAGCAATTTATGTATTTGATGAATGGGCTGCCGATCAAGATCCTGAGTTTAAACAAGTTTTTTATTGGGAAATTTTGCCTTATTTAAAAGAAAAAGGAAAAGCTGTCGTTGTGATTAGCCATGATGATAGATATTTTGATGTCGCTGATAAAGTTTTAGTCATGGAGCAGGGAGTAATGCGCCACTTAAATCAAAATGATCAACAACAGTATTTTAAATTGAGTGGTGAGGTAGAAAATATAAAGCACAGTAAAACAATGAGCGAAGACTCAGCTTTAAAGGAGTATGTTTAAAATGAAAATTAACCACTTTCCACTGACTTTAATTCAGCAAGATATTTATTTTGATCAACTGCAAAGCCCGACAAGTCCAATGTATAACATTGGCGGTTATATACAATTGGGATATGTCAATGTAGATAAAATGCTGATAGCACATCAACAATTAATAGAGTCTGATGATGCATTTGGTATTAGAATTACTCAGTCGGAAGGCCAGGTTTTGCAGTATATTACAAGCGAGCGTAATGCTTGTTTAGAACTTGTTGATTTTTCAGATAATGAAGAAGCTGTAATAAAAGCGACAGAGTGGTTAAATACACTATTTGAAACCGTTATAGAAGTTGAAAATGCTGAACTTTTTCGTGCTTACTTAATTAAAATAAAAGAAGAAGAATATTGGTATGTCGGTTTTGCTCATCATATTTGTATCGACGGTTGGGGATTTGCAAACTGGGCTAGAAAGCTTGGTCATTATTATAACGAACAACAACCAACTAATAAAACAACCGATGAGTGGAAAAATGTTTCTCTCTCTGATCAAAACTATCTTCAAAGTAATAAATATCAAGCTGATGGTGATTATTGGGTTGAACAATACGCTTCTATACCAGAAAAAACACTATCTCACCGTTATCTTTCAAATAACGAATTAGAAAAATCGACTCCCAGCTTCAGAAAGTCTTTTGTTGTTGATCCAAAAGATTTTTATGACATTAAAATATTAGCTAAAAACTATGGGATAGGTGTTAATCAAGTATTGCTTGCTATTTTTTACGCTTACTTTCGATGGTTTAATCAAAAAGAACAAGTCGCTTTTGGTGTACCGACTTATAACCGTCGAGGAAAGCTTCAAAAGGAAATGATAGGCGTTTTTACTAGTATTAACCCACTATTAATGAGCTTTTCTCAAGAGGCTTGTTTTAAAGATATTTTCATAAGCTTACTGAAGCAACAAAAAAAATCTTATCGACATCAAAAGTACCCAATCAGTCATTTAAAGAAAAAGCTTGGTATCACCGACTCTATTTATGATGTCAGCTTTAGTTACTTAAAACTAGATAGTGATATGGTCGTCGAAGGGCATGCCGCAGGATTAAACTATTTAAGTCATAATCACGAAGCAACCCCTCTATTGATCACAGCATGGGAGTATGGGAAAACTGATACGTGTGAAATTAAGGTTGATTGTAACCGCCAATATTTTAATTTACACGATGCAGAACATTTAGCCGATCGGATTCAGCATATTATTGGTTCAATAACACAGTGGGTAGACATACCACTCTGTAAAATTGATTTTATACCAACGAATGAAAAAGAACTGATTTCTTGTTGGCAAAATAATTCGGTAAAGCTTGTTACTACAGATAAAAATAGTCATTTTAACCGTTGTATACATGAATTATTTGAAAAACAAGTTGAGTTAAATCCTCAGCAAACTGCTGTTACTTTTAATCAAACATTATTGAGTTATGAAGCGTTAAATCAACAGGCTAATCAGCTAGCAAGATATTTAAGACGTTTAGGCGTGACAACAGATTCTCACGTTGCTATTTGTATTGATCGTTCTCTTGAAATGTTGATTTCTATTTTGGCTGTATTAAAGTCTGGAGCTGCATATATTCCGGTGGATCCCAATTATCCTGAGGCAAGAATATCTTTCATGCTTACGGACTCGAATACCGAGTTTATGATTTCTCAATCTGATATTGTAGAACGTTTAAACCTTACGGTTAATAATACAGTACTGATTAACCAAATTGATTATAGTCAATTTGATGATGGTAATATTGAAAAAGATAGTATTCAATTATCTGCTGATAACCTGGCTTATTTAATCTATACCTCCGGTACAACAGGAGAGCCCAAAGCTTCCATGACTCGACATGCAGGCTTATGTAATATGGCTGTAGAACAACAAAAGCACTTTGATGTTACCTCTGATAGCAGGGTACTACAATTTGCATCGGTGGCTTTTGATGCCGCTAGCTTTGATTGGATTATGGCATTATGCAATGGGGCAAGGTTGTGTTTGATCTCTAAGCAAGAAGTTCAATCTGCCGAGAAGTTAAATCAGTTTGTAAAAAATGAAAAAATTACTCACGCCACTTTACCGCCTGTTTTATTGCCTGTATTAGACATCAGCTTTTGGAAAAGTGCCACCACTCTTGTGGTCGCAGGTGAAGCTTGTTCATTATCAATTGCCCAAAAATGGGCTGAAGGTAGAAAGTTTTTTAACGCTTACGGACCATCTGAAGCGTCAATCTGGACAACCGTTGCTGAGTATTCTCATAAAGTCGATAGGTTACCGATTGGTAAACCAATCGCTAACACTTTTTTATATGTTGTCAATCAAAATATGGAACAAGTGGCTATTGGCTGTGATGGTGAATTACTTATTGGTGGAGTAGGTTTAGCAAAAGGATATTTAAATCGAGCAGAGTTGACTGCTGAAAAATTCATTGTAGATCCTTTCAATACTCAGGTAAAACAATACTTATATCGAACAGGCGATCTTGTTAGATGGTTGGCAGATGGTAACTTGGAATTTGTTGGCAGAATTGATGATCAAGTTAAACTACGCGGTTTTCGAATTGAATTGAGTGAAGTAGAAAGTTCTTTATTATCTCACCATGATGTTGATGACGCTATTGCTATCGTAACACCTGAACCTAGGCGACTAATTGCATATGTTGTCTCTAAACGTTCAAGCGAGTTAGTGAATGAGTTGACTGAGCAATTGCGTAATAACTTACCTGACTATATGGTTCCTTCTGCGATTATTGTTTTAGATGCTATGCCATTAACGGTCAATGGTAAAGTTGATAAAAAAGCATTACCTACGCCTAGCTCTGAAGTGTTTGAAGAAACAACATATTATCAGGCGCCAAGTAGCGAACAAGAAAAAATATTGTGTGATATATGGGAAGAAGTACTGAGTTTAGAGAAAGTTGGTATTAATGATAATTTCTTTAGAATTGGTGGTGATTCTATTTTAGCGATGCAAGTCGTTTCAAAAGCAGCCAAATCTGGCATTTTTATCACGGCTAAACAAATATTTGAATTAAATACGATTCGTTTATTAGCGCTCAACGCGAAAAGCAAAACGGCTGTTAATGCGTATCAAGGTGAGGTTAGTGGGCAACAACTCTTATTACCTATACAACATCAGTTTTTATTTGATAATAACTCAAATAAAAATCACTTCCATCAATCCGTTTTATTAAATGCTCCAGATGACATTGCCAATAACCATTTAGAAAAATTAGTCACAGCACTATATCAACGTCATGATGTTTTGCGTTTAAAAACGCAGTTTGATGGAAAAACATGGCTGTCTCATTATCAATCATTAACGCCAAAAATGGTTGCAGACTCGCTTAATATTTTTGATAGTCGTGGTTTAAATCAAAAAGAAAAAGCGAAACAACTGTCAGAAGTCGGCAGCCAATTAAAATCTAGCATTTCTTTATCAGATGGCCCTGTTTTTAGTATGGCTTATTTTAGTGGCGAAGCAGGTTGTAGTAAGCTTTTATTAATATTACACCATTTTGTCGTTGATGGCATTTCTTGGCGAGTTTTATTAAAAGATATTGAGCATGCTTACGCACAAATATTAAATAAAAAAGAAGTCGTACTTGATGCTAAAACTTCATCATTTAAACAATGGGCTAACTATTTAACCGATAAAGCGAAAGCGGAAGAGACTTTGAGTCAAGAAACATTTTGGCTGTCACAGTTACCAGCAAATATACCTGCTTTAAGTCAACAAGCGAAGAAAAATAATTGTGTTGGCAATGTTGCTAAGATCAGCTTTTCTTTAAGTAAGAAAATAACAGAAAAACTACTTAAAAAGAGTCATGCTACTTACAATACTCAAATTAATGATCTGTTGATTAGTGCATTATCATTGGGGCTACAGGAGTGGAGTGGAAATAACCGTTTCAGAATTGATATTGAAAGTCATGGTCGTGATAATATAAATGAAACTCTCGACATCAGTGAGACATTAGGTTGGTTTACCAATATTTATCCTTTAAGTCTTAATATGCCTGAAAGTAAGGCTTTAAAAGAGACGATTATTAGCGTTAAAGAAAGCTTACATTCAATTCCTGAAAATGGTCTGTCATTTGGCTTATTGCTAAGAATGGCAAAGTCAACTCAACTATCACAAGCACTTGAACAATCACAAGCGCCGGTATTGTTTAATTATCTTGGGCAATTTGATCAGGTCATCAATAAAGATTCACGGTTTAAATTATCTGATGAGTTTACCGGTGAAAATATTAGCCAAGAAAGAAATAGGCATTATGATTTAGAATTTAATGGAATGGTGACTGATGGAAAGTTAAAGTTTGAATTAGATTATAATAAAAAACAGTATACTCAAAGTATTATCAAAGATTTGATTAATGCTATTAGTAGCTCGTTAAAACAAATTATCGAGCATTGCGACAACAGTGAAAGAGTTTTTACCCCCAGTGATTTTCCGACGATTAGTTGTAATCAAACGGAATTGGATTTGTGGCAAAAAAGTTATCCTAAACTGAAAAATGTTTATGCATCAACAGCTATGCAGCAAGGTATGTTATTTCATAGTGATATCGATAAAGGTGCTTACACAACGCAGATATCAATGGAATTACCAAAGACACTGAACACAATATTTTTTAAACAAGCTTGGCAGCAAGTTGTAAACAGACATGATGTTTTTCGTACGGCATTTGTTGGTAAGCGTTTAGTTCAATTAGTTGTTTCTGATGTTGAGATAGCTTGGTCAGAAAAAGATTGGTCAACTCAAAAAACATCATATCATTCTCAATTCAATGATTTTCTTGCTGCGGATAGCAAAGAAGGTTTTAAAATTGAAGAGCCCTCATTGTTACGTTTATATTTAATACGCAAACCAGAGAAAAATTGGCATTTTATTTTTTCCTGTCATCATGCGCTTATTGATGGTTGGTCTGTTGCGGCTGTTTTCTCTGAAGTATTAAATATTTATGAGGTATTAGAAAATAAACAAAAAGTTGAGTTGGCTAATCCTGCTCAATACCAAGACTATGTTGCTTGGTTGCAAAGACAGGGCCGACAGTCTGCAGAAGATTTTTGGAAGCAGTATTTAGCTAGCATGAAAGGAAAAACACAACTCGATTTTGCTCACTGTTCAGCGATTGAAAAGAGTAATCATTATCAAGATACGGTACTTTGTTTAAGTAATAAAGAAACATTATTATTACAAGAATTAGCTCAAAAAACAGCGACAACATTAAATACTATTATACATGCTGCCTGGGCATATCTTTTATATCGTTATAGTGGTGATTCTGTTGTCGTTTTTGGTGAAACGATTGCTGGTCGTTCTACTGAGTTGTCTCGTTCTGAAGAAATGGTTGGATTATTTATTAATAGTTTGCCTGTTTTAGTTGATTTTGAAAAAGCCCAAGGTAAGGGATTAACTGCATGGTTGCAACAGCTCAATAGCGCAGGTTCTTCTCGTCAGGAATACAACTATCTATCTTTACCTGATATACAATCTCAAAGTCCCCTTAATCAATCAATTGATTTATTTGACACCTTAGTTGTTTTAGAAAATTATCCTCTAGAAGCAAAACAATCCAAACTAACATTAGAAAATATTAAAAGTAACGAACAAAGTAACTATGGATTAACACTACAGGTGATTCCCGGTGATGTATTGAAGTTTGTTTTTAAATACAAAACCGAATGCTATCGTCAATCAAGTATTGAATTGTTAAAAGAACATTTAAAAAATATATTAAATGGTATGCTTGACTCTAAAGATAAATTAGTAAAGGATTTGCCATTATTAAGTCAGACAGAAAAAAATCACCTTTTATTCGGTAGTAACTGTAATAGCCAATTGCCGAAAGCAATTCTCTCAATGTGTCCTGTTGAGTTGGTTGAGTCAAATGTACCATTTTATTTATTAAATAAAAATGATCAATTGGTTTCAAATAATGTTGTTGGTGAATTGGTTTTTAATATTGATGCAGGTAAAAATAATACATCAGAAAATGATATTGTTGGTTTTGGTGAAGTTTTAGATAAGAAAATAAAATTACATCGAACAGGTTTGTTACTGAGTCGTGATGACTGTGATGTGATCAGTTATCACGGTAAACTTGAAAGGCAAGCTAAAATTTCAGGTTGTCGTGTTAATTGTGATGAGCTTTCAATCAAGTTGAATCAATGTGAATATATTGTTGAAAATTATGTTAATAAATTCCTGCATGAAAATGATGAGCAGCTAGTCGCCTATATTGTTGTTGAACATAACGAATCGGGCAATGTTGCGCCCGAAAAAAAGATTAAGCTAGAGAATGATATTCGACAATGGATGAAAACTAATCTACATCAAGTTGAGGTCCCTTCCTGTATTACATTATTAGATGAGTTACCGTTAACAAATGATAATGAAGTAGATAAATCTGCGTTGCCAGTGCCTGTCATATCTGAAGAGATTATTTATGTCGCACCAAGTAACGAACTCGAAGCGAAATTATGTAATATATGGAGCGAATTACTTGGAGTTGAAAAAGTAGGCATAAACGATAACTTTTTTAAATTAGGTGGAAATTCTTTAACTTTAGTTCGTCTAGAGTTTGATATAAATGAACATTTTAATGTGAGTATAAGTGTTAGAGAGCTCTTTGATAATCCTGTTGTTCATGCTCAGGTAGCGTTAATAGTTAATCGTGATGCAATTTCTAACACTTTAACGATTAAACCTCTTAGTCGAGATGTTGAACGTTTCCCGCTTTCATTTGCTCAAGAAAGGTTATGGTTTATTGATCAGCTCGAAGGTAGTAGTCATCATTATAATATGCCTGCTGCTTTTCGTATTAATGGGGTGTTAGATAAAGAGATACTAAAAAAATCGCTTAATAGTATTATAAAAAGGCATGAGATCTTACGAACAGTTTATGAAACCGATGAACAAGGAAAAGCCTATCAAAAAATAGTTGCTAACAAAGAAATTGAACTCAACGAATATGATTTAACAACCATTTCTACTAACGATATTGAATCTGAAATTTTAGTGCTTGCACAAAAAGATGCACTGAAAAAATTTGACTTAAGTCATGACTTAATGTTGAGAGTCAGTTTGATTCATGTTTCAAAAGAGCAACAAGTGCTTTTATTTAATATGCATCATATTGCTTCCGATGGGTGGTCGGTTAATATTTTAGCACAGGAATTTGTTCGGTTTTATACTGCTTACAGTAACAACAAAGAGTTACCACTCGAAGCATTAACTATCCAATATGCTGACTTTGCTAATTGGCAAAAAGATTGGTTGAAAGGGGATAACTTAAACTCACAATTAAACTACTGGATTAATCAGCTTAAGGATCTGCCTCAAGTTCATAATTTACCTTTAGATAAAGTACGTCCTGATAGTCAAAGTACTAAAGGTTTAGCGTTTACAACAAAAATTAATAAAAACATTTCTGATAAATTAACCCGATTTAGTCTTGATAATGATGTTACATTATTTATGACTTTACAGTCCGTTTTTGCTTTGTCAATCGCCAGATTTAGTAATGAAAACGATGTCGTTATGGGAACTCCGATTGCTAATCGTTCTCAACAAGTTTTGGCTCCACTGATAGGTTTTTTTGTTAACTCTTTAGTTTTAAGAAATAAAATTAATATTAACTCATCTTTTCAAGAGTTATTAGCTGAAACTCGACAAATGGTACTTGATGGATTTGAGCATCAAAATGTTCCTTTTGAAATGCTTGTTGATGCATTGCAGCCGGAAAGAGAGCCTAGTCATAGTCCTTTATTTCAAGTGATGTTTGCTTTACAGAATAATGATGACTACGAATTAAAAATTAATGGAATGGATATTGATTTGATCGAGCAAGAACATACGATTGCTAAGTTCGATCTAACTTTAAGTATCGTTGAGAGTAGTGAAGGTTTAACGTTAAACTGGGAATACTGTAGTGATATTTTTGATGTTGAAACGATCCTGACTTTAGCGGAAATTTACGAAGTTTTACTTGAACAAATTAGTGATAATGCAACAAAAAAGCTGAGAGAATATACACTTGTTTCACAAAAAGAAATTGCTCGTAGTAAACAATGGAATACAACTGTTACCACCATCGATAGCTTTGAAAATGCTAATGATGATTTTGTACCGATAAAAGATAGTGTGGCTCTTGTTTTAGATGGTCAAATGAATGAATTGCCAATGGGGAGTATTGGTGAGCTATATTTTTCTGGTGAAGCTGTATATAAAGCTAAAAACGACAAGGCTTTAGTTGCTGAACAGCTTGTTATTAGCAAAGCAGATAAATCTCAATATTTATACCGAGCTAAACAGTTAGCTAGACGCTTGAAATCAGGAAAGATTTTATTATTAGGTTCAATTGATGAACAAGTTAAGCTAAAAGGAACTCAATTCTCATTATCACAAGTTAAACAGGCAATATTAACTCAAGAAAATATCAAAGATGTATTGTTGGTTATTAACCCTGAAAATAATACTGAGTTATTTGCTTATATAGACTGTATGCAGCCAGTTGAGATAGAAGAATCATTTATACGAACGCTGCACCAATCATTAACTAATCAATTGCCTCGTTATATGTTGCCGGATGCCTATAAAGTCGTTAATCAAATGCCCACGTGGTTTAACGGTGAAGTAGATGTTGAACTTTTACCTAAAGTCATTCGTATCAATCGCGACTTTGTAGAACCAGAAACAAAGGTTCAATGTACTCTTGCGGCAATATGGAAAGAATTATTGGGCTTGGAAAAGGTTGGTTTACACGATAACTTTTTTGCGGTTGGTGGTACTTCATTAAGTTCTGTTCGCTTAGAATTTGCTATTAATGAACAGTTTAATGTTGAAATTTCTATTCGAGAAATATTTGAAAATGCAGAGTTGCTTCAATTAGCTGAGTTGATTGAAGCTAAAGAACAACAAGACAAAATATTTAAAATAACTAAAGTCGAAAGTCATGTCGATATTCCTTTATCATTTTCTCAGCAAAGACTGTGGTTTTTAGATCAACTAGAACCTGGTAGTAGCCAATACAATATGCCAATGGCTATTCGATTGAAGGGTACATTGAATAAAGTGGCACTCAGTTCAGCATTGAACCATATTGTCGCACGCCATGAAGTCTTAAGAACAGTTTATGCGAAATCCAGTGATGGTCAAGCAACTCAAGTTATCCTGAAAAATGTTAGCTTGAATATTGATGAGAAAGATATTAGTCAATTAGATAAAGTATCAAAAGAAGCTGAACTTCAAAAATTAATTCAACAAGATATCGATAAACCATTTAATTTAAGTAATGATTTAATGCTGAGAGCGGTATTGATAACCGTCAGTAAAACTGAATATGTATTATTGATTAATATGCATCATATTGCTTCAGATGGTTGGTCTGTAGCCATTATGATCAAGGAGTTTGTTGCTCTTTATGAATCTTTTTATAAAGGTGAAATGGTACAACTTCCTACGCTGAACATTCAGTATGCCGATTTTTCAAACTGGCAAAGAAATTGGTTACAAGGTGAGGTTTTAGAGTCTCAGTTGAGTTATTGGAAAAAGCAACTAGCTAATGTACCTACCGTACATAGTTTGCCTTTGCGTCAAGTAAGACCTGCCAAACAAAGTTTAGCTGGACATATGATCACGCAAAAATTCAGTCAGTCTTTGAGTGATGAGTTAAATCGTTTAAGTGCTGATTATGATACAACATTATTCATTACTCTACAGGCTGCTTTTGCTATTTTAGTTGCAAAATATAGTAATGAGTCGGATATCGTTATAGGCACGCCGATTGCGAATAGACCACAATCAGAACTGGCAGGCTTGATTGGTTTTTTCTTGAATAATTTAGTCTTTCGAAATGATTTGTCGGGCGACCCAACTTTTATTAGTTTTCTCAAACAATCAAAAGAAATGGCATTAAAGGCCTATGAAAATCAACATTTGCCTTTTGAACTTTTAGTTGATGAGTTAAATCTAGATCGTAGCTTTAGTTATAGTCCTTTATTTCAGTTGTTTTTTACTTTGCAAAACAACGAAAAAGTAGAACTAAAATTACCCGATTTGGAATTAAAGCAACTTAAAGGGGAAAACTTTATTTCCAAGTATGATCTTTCATTAAGCATGGAAGAAACTGAACAAGGTCTTACGGCTACCTGGGAATATTCGACTGAACTGTTTGATGAGTTATTTATAAAATCATTTATGCAGCACTTTGAAAACTTGTTAAATGCAATTTGTGCTACACCAAATGCTAAATTAAGCCAGTTAGATCTATTCAATAAGGTTGAACGTAAACGATTAATCACTCAGTGGAATGATACAAAACAAGATTACGATAAAGAGGTATGCATTCATCAACTATTTGAACAGCAAGCCGTTTCTCACTCAAATCATACTGCGTTAATTTTTGAAAATGAGTCGTTAACTTATAGTGAACTTAATCAAAAAGCGACTTTGTTAGCCAATTACCTAACGGCTAAAGGAGCTGGCCCTGGAAAAATGATAGCTCTCTGTGTTGAACGCTCTCTTGATATGGTGGTTGGGTTACTGGCTATACTTAAATCGGGAAGTGCATATGTGCCAATGGATCCGAGTTATCCCGTTGATAGAATTAATTATATGCTGGATGATTCGAATACACATTTAATATTGACTCAATTGGATGTTGCTGAAATGTTGCCTGCACAATTAGTCAATGATTGTGTTTGTATTGATGATAAACTATTGTGGCGAACGATTCAAAAATCGATCATTGAAGATAAAAATCAGCACAATACTTTACTAACTTCAGATGATTTGGCCTATATGATTTATACCTCGGGTTCTACTGGGAAACCTAAAGGGGTTATGGTTAGTCACAAAAATGTGATTAACTTTTTTACAGGTCTCAATCATCAATTTTCACCAGCAGAAAAACAAGATACCTGGCTAGCTGTTACTAGTATTAGTTTCGATATTTCGATATTAGAAATTTTTTGGAATCTAGCTAATGGCAATAAAATTGTTATTCAGCCTGATCGACCTATGCCAGTTAAAGCAACGCAAGCAATGGATTTCAGTCTTTTCTATTTTGCTGCTGAAGAGGAGATAACACAGGGTAATAAGTACACATTATTACTAGAAGGCGCTAAGTTTATTGATAATACCGGAATCAAAGGTGTATGGGTTCCTGAGCGTCACTTTGCCAGTTTTGGTGATCAATTCCCCAATCCTTCAGTGGCAGCAGCAGCCGTGGCTGCGGTTACAGAGAATATTACAATCAGAGCGGGTAGTGTCGTTTTGCCATTACATGATCCTATTCGAGTTGCTGAAGAATGGTCAATGGTAGACAACTTATCTAATGGCCGAGTTGAAATATCAATGGCTTCTGGTTGGCATCCTAATGATTTTGTTTTCTTTCCTGATGATTATGAAACCCGTCATGACAAATTGAAAAATAGTATTGATACTGTTCACCAGTTATGGCAAGGAAACAGTATCGAAAGAGTTAATGGGGTTGGTAAAACTGTTGAGATAACACTACATCCTAGACCGGTTCAATCAACATTGACAACTTGGTTTACCGCGGCTGGAAGTCCAGAATCTTTTAAATATGCAGGATCAATAGGCGCTAATTTGTTAACCCACTTATTAGGCCAAAGCAAACAAGAGTTAAAAGAAAAAATTGTCATTTATCGCGATGCGCTTGAAGCCGCTGGATTTGAACGCAACTCAGGAAAGGTTGCGTTAATGTTGCATACTTTTGTTGGTACTGATTTATTAGAAATTAAAAAAGTGGTCGAAAAACCATTAAAGAATTACTTAAAACACTCAATTAACTTGTTACGACCATTGGCTGCTGAAGTTGGTCTTGATATTGAAAATAACCAAGATGCCATTATTGATATGGGGTTTGAAAAATATTTTGCATCCAGTGGGCTATTTGGTACACCTGAAAGTTGTTTGCAGCAGGTTGATGATTTATATGCTGTGGGCGTAAATGAAATTGCTTGCCTAATTGATTTTGGCATTGAGCATCAATTGACTTTAGAGCATCTTCCTTATTTGGAACAGTTGCAAAAGAGAGTTAAACAACAGGCGGCTCAGCAAAAAATGCTTGCTAAACGATTAGAAAAAACCTGGTCGCCTGAATTATTAGTGCAACGTCATGGTGTAACACATATACAATGTACGCCTGCTTTTGCAAGAGAGTTATTAAGACATGAATCAAGTGATAATGTTTTACCAAAACTCGATCAAATTATGATTGGTGGTGAAGCTTTTCCGGCTGATCTTGCTAAATCGTTGCTAGCTAAAATGCCTGGTGAAATCTTTAATATGTATGGCCCTACAGAAACAACGGTGTGGTCTGCAATATCTCAAGTTAAGGGAGAACTGATTACTTTAGGCAAACCGATTGCTAATACTCAATTCTATATTGTTAGTCGACAGAATGAGTTAGTGCCTGATGGTGTTGTTGGTGAACTATGTATTGCTGGTGATGGTGTGACTAAAGGCTACTATGAAAGAGAAGCTTTAACTTTAGAAAGATTTATTGATAATCCATTTATTAGTGCTTCGAATAGTTCGAATAAAATGTATAAAACCGGTGATTTGGTGCGCCGTTTACCCAATGGCCATTTAGAGTATATTGGACGTATTGATGCACAGGTCAAATTACGTGGTTTTAGAATTGAGTTAGGTGAAATTGAATCACAAATAAGTACCCATCCTTATGTTGCTGAAGTTGTTGTTAATGTATTTGCACAAAGCAAAAAGTTAGTAGCTTATATTATTGCTGATACTAATATTGAATTGAATGATGCTTTATTATCAAGCGAGCTGCGTCATCATTTAAAAACTGTTTTACCTGAATACATGATACCTAGTGACTTTATGTTTTTGAAAACTTTACCATTAACACCTAATGGCAAAGTTGATCGTAAAGCATTGCCTGAGCCAGGTATGACTTTAACTGCTAGTGTCGATTATGTTGCTCCTGCTAATGAGCAAGAAGAGAAGCTTTGCCGCATTTGGGAGTCAGTTTTAGATCTCAAGCAAGTCGGTGTGACCGATAATTTCTTTAACATCGGTGGAGATTCCATTTTATCTATTAGAATGATTTCTTTAGCTAAAAAAGAAGGCTTGTTTTTTGAAGCAAAACAATTGTTTGAGCATCAAACAATTCGAGAACTGGCATTACAAGTCAGTCATGTTAATAAAATTATCGCACCACAAACACCGAGCCAAGGTGAGCAAAAGCTACTTCCAATTCAAAAGTGGCTGCTGAACGGAAAAGACCAAGTTGATATGTCTCACTATAACCAATCTGTGTTGCTTACTGTTCCAACCGACTTTGACTTAAATGTTTTAAAGCAAATTATTTCAGTCGTTTATCATCGACATGATGCGCTAAGATTAGCTTTTATGCATAATAATAATTTTTGGCATGCTGAATATGTTGACTATTCAGAAAAAGAAGCAAGCTTGAATTCTGCTTTGATAACCTCTGTCGATTTGGCTGAGTTGACTGAGAGTGAGCAACAATCTATCTTAGCGAAAGAAGGTGAAAAAGCTCAGGCAAGTTTATCAATTGAACAGGGACATTTACTGAGTGCGGTATTATTGACTAACCGAGAACCACAAACTAATCAATTATTACTAGTGCTCCATCATTTAGTCGTTGATGGAATTTCATGGCGCATACTTGTTGAAGATTTGGTGAGTGCTTATCAACAAATTAAATCAGGAAGTGCTGTTATTGAACTAGCACCTAAAACTTCTTCATTTCAGCAGTGGGGTGAGTTTTTACAAAACTACAGTCAAAGTGAACAGTTGCAATCTGAAAAGCACTATTGGTTAGAGCAACTCAGTATTCCTGTACCTGTTTTACCTGTTGATCATTCTAATGTGCTTGATAATACTCAAGCCACAACTCAATTAGAAAACTTTGCTTTTACAGAAGAACAAACTAATGCGTTATTAAAAACATGTCATCAATCTTACCGCACGGATATCACTGAAATTTTGCTTTCAGCTTTATTGATGGGAGTAAAGTTATGGAGCGATAAGTCTACCTTAAGAATTGATATGGAAGCGCATGGAAGAGAAAACTTAAGCGAAGAGATTGATCATAGTGAAACCCTTGGCTGGTTTACCAGTTTATATCCGTTGACTTTAAGTTTAGATAGTCAATTTGAAAAAAGCCTTAATATTGGTCATACCATTATGGGGGTTAAAGAACAAGTTAGATCGATTCCTAATAAAGGAATTGGTTTTGGTGTATTGAAGTATCTGGTTGAAGATGAAACATTAATTGCTGATTTAATTGGTAAGGAATCTTCTATTATTTTTAATTATTTAGGTCAGTTTGAACAATCAGAAGAAGCTGGTGGCTTATTCCAACCTGTACAGGATTTTGCGGGGCATAATGTAAGCCAAGCCAGACAAAGAGAATATTTGTTAAGCATTTCAGGGCAAGTTTTAAATGGTCGTCTTGCATTCACAATCGGTTATAACGGGCTTCAATACAATCGTGAAACAATTGCCGAATTAGCTGAACATATTCATACATCGACATTAGCTATTATTCAACATTGTCAGGAAAATCCTCAAGGTAGCTATACGCCTAGCGATTTCCCATTAGCCAATATTAATCAAAGTGAATTGGAGCAACTACAGCAAAGTTATCCAGACTTAATAAATTTATATCCATCAACAGGTATGCAACGCGGTTTACTGTTTCATAGTGAATTGCGTGATAGTGCTTATGTCACCCAATTAGACTTAGGGATCAATGGGCAGCTTGATATTGCCTTGTTTAAACAGGCGTGGCAAGTCGTAATAGATCGCCACGATATTTTTAGAACGGCATTTGTTGGTGAAAATTATCATCAGTTAGTAGTCGCCAGCGCTACATTAGAGTGGACAGTTAAAGATTGTCGAAACTTACCTGTTACTCAACAACAGCAAATCATTGAAAACTGTCGCACTCATGATAAGACCAGAGGGTTCGATTTTACTCAGATCCCATTGATGAGAGCCACTTTAATTTGTCTTTCAGATAATGAAAACCGTTTGATTATTTCTTATCATCATTCCTTAATGGATGCATGGTCTCAATCGGTTGTTGTGAATGATGTTTTACAAAGCTATCAAGCTTTGTTAATAGGAGAAGCGGTGCAGTTGCCAGAGGCTGTTCCTTATGCAAATTACATTCAATGGTTAGAAGCTGTCGATAAAAAATCTGCGGTTGATTTCTGGCAGTCTCATATTGGTATGATTGAGGAACCAACGTCATTAAATATTGGTAAAAACAAACGAGAAGAAAGTTCGCAAGCTCTAATATCTTCTTTCAAACTTGCTGAAGAAAATACAATAGGTTTGCAAGCAAGAGCCAAAAAAGCGAATACAACACTCAATACGTTAATACAAGCAGCATGGGCTTTCTTGTTACAGAGTTACAGTCAGCAAGATACGGTTGTTTTTGGTGAAACTATTTCTGGTCGTCCATCAACTTTAGCGGGTGTCGAACAGATGGTTGGTTTATTCATTACTACGTTGCCGGTAAAAGTGGATATTTCGGCAGAACTTAAAATTGATGATTGGTTGAAAGAATTACATCAACAAAGTGTTTTAAGAGAAGAGTTTAGTTACTTACCATTAATTGAAATTCAAAAATTATCTTCAGTTAGTGAGCAGAGCACTCTATTTGATACTTTGATTGCATTTAATAATTTACCGGCAACTGGCAGCGATGAGAATAGTGCAACAGCTAAAGCGGTATTAAGTATAGATGATGTTAAAGGTGATGAGCAAACAAACTATGGATTGACCTTAAGTATTTCATTGCAGGAGACATTAGGCTTTAGTTTATCTTTCCGGAGTGATGAATACGAGGTTGAGGTTGTTGAACGCTTATTAGGACACTTAGAGAATATCTTGCGTTCTTTATCTGACAGTCAAGTTGAAACCATTAAGCAACTTTCTCTATTAAATGAAAGTGATAAAGTTAAAGTTTTACAACAATGGAATGACACGGACAAAAACTACTCTAACATTGCGTGTATTCACCAACTGTTTGAGAAGCAAGTGGATTTACAGCCCGAAGCGACCGCTATTGTTTTTGAAAAAGAGCAACTCAGTTATCGAACTCTGAATGAGCGCGCTAATCGTTTAGCCAGATACTTGGTTGAGCAAGGGGTTAAACCTGATAGTGTTGTCGGGCTTTGTATTGAAAGATGTCCCGATATGATTGTGGCTATATTAGGTATTATTAAAGCAGGTGGTGCCTATTTACCGATGGATCCCAATTATCCGCAACAACGTTTGGGTTATATGCTGGAAAACTCGGCAGCTGAATTTGTGATCACGCAAACTGAGTTATTACCAAAACTATCAATTAATCACCAGAATGTGCTTTGTATTGATCAGCAAGACTTATTAAAAAGTTATTCTGTAATTAATTTGGAAAGAGAAGTTGTTGCCCTGAATGGAAACCATCTGGCTTATATTATTTATACTTCAGGATCAACGGGTAATCCTAAAGGGGTAATGTTAGCCCATGAAGGGTTATGCAGTTTAGCTCACACTATGGCGCGTGATCTAAATGTTAGTAATCGAAGCCGAATGTTACAGTTTGCTTCTTTTTCTTTTGATGCAACTACTTTTGAATGGTCAACTGCACTAACCGCAGGTGCTGCACTCCATTTAGTGAAAGAAACGACGGTTAAATCTCCGGAACTACTTGATGCTTATGTGAGTGAGGCACAAATAACCCATGCATTACTACCACCTGTTCTATTACCATTATTAGAGGTTGAAAAGTGGCGTAGCGTTAAATCTTTGGTTATCGGTGGAGACAGCTGTGCTAGAACGCATGCTGATAAATGGTCTAAAAATAGACGTTTATTTAATGCTTATGGACCTTCTGAATGTACCGTTATTGCCACAATGGGAGAGTATGTAGAAGGACAAAAATATTTTCATATTGGTTCACCAATCAGCAATACACAAACTTATGTTCTGGATAAAAACAGAAACAGCTTACCTGTTGGTATCGTTGGTGAGTTATATATTGGTGGTATAGGTGTTGCTAAAGGTTATTTAAATAATCCCGATTTAACTGATGATAAATTTGTTTCCAATATTTTTTCTGATGATAAAAATAGTCGTTTATATCGGACAGGCGATTTAGTTCGTTGGCTTGAAGATGGCAACCTTGAATTTGTTGGCCGGGTTGATCACCAGGTCAAAATTAGAGGGTTTAGAATTGAGCTGGGTGAAATTGAATCACTTATACATGCTAATCAGCTTGTTGATGATGTGATTGTTGTTGCTACAGGTGAACCTAAACGCTTAGTGGCTTATCTTTCTTTGAATAAAAATACTGAAGAAAATATTGTCGATAAAGAAAATATCATAGAGAAAGAAAACATTGATGATGAGCAAAATCTTATCTCTTGTTTAAGAGATGAATTATCAAGCGCACTACCTGAATATATGGTACCTGCTGCATTTATCCTGTTAGAGAAAATGCCGCAGACCGCTAATGGTAAAATTGATAGAAAAGCGTTGCCTGAGCCAGAAGAAAAGAATTTCTTAAAAAGGCTTCATGTAGCAGCCGAATCATTGTTGGAGCACCAACTATCTAATGTCTGGAAAAATGTATTGTCGTTAGAACAAGTGAGTGTAACGGCTTCATTTTTTGAGTTAGGTGGAGATTCTTTATTAATTACTCGGTTAGTTAATCAAATTAATGAGCAGCTCTCTTTCTCTTTATCTGTACGTGATGTATTCGAACACAATACCATCCGTCAGTTAGCAAGTTATATTGAAGGCTTAGAGCAGAGTGAACAAATTACTATTCCAGTCATCTCCCGAGAGCAGTCATTACCACTGTCTTTCTCGCAACAACGTTTATGGTTTATCGACCAGCTAGAGCCGGGTAGCAGTCAATACAATATGCCGATGGCGTTAAGACTCAAAGGTGAGTTGAACCAATCGGCGCTGCAACAAAGCCTGGATGCGATAATTGCGCGTCATGAAGTGTTAAGAACAACTTATCAAACCGGAGAAGATGGAGAAGGTTGTCAGGTGATTCATGCCGCTCAAGCTTTAACCATAAACCAGTTAGATTTAAGTCATTTGGCTGATAGTGAGCGAGAAGCGGAAGTAATGCGCTTGGCGGTAGAAGATAGTCAACGCGGTTTTGATTTAAGTGCAGATTTAATGCTAAGAGTGAGTCTGTTAGTTTTATCAGATACAGAAAGTGTGTTGTTATTTAACCTGCATCATATCGCTTCTGATGGTTGGTCGATGGGAGTCTTAACACAAGAGTTTGTGGGTTTATATCAAGCTTACAGTGAAGGACGGGAAGCGAGGCTTCCGGCATTAGCGATTCAATATGCAGACTTTGCTCACTGGCAAAGAGAGTGGCTCAGTGGTGAACGTTTAGAATCAGAGTTAAGTTATTGGGAAGGTCAGTTATCCGGTATACCTGCGGTACATAGTTTACCGTTAGATAAACCGCGTCCGGTGGTGCAGAGTGTGGCGGGTGCGAGTTTGAGTCAATCGTTGAGTTTATCGCTCAGCGAAGAATTACAAACTTTAAGCCAAAGCAATGATGCGACTTTGTTTATGACATTGCAGACTGCGTTTGCGGTGTTGTTGTCGCGTTATAGTCATGAAAGTGACATAGTGATGGGGACACCGATAGCCAATCGAACGCATTCTTCGTTATCGCCTTTAATTGGTTTTTTTGTGAATACCTTGGTGTTACGGAATCAGATTGAGGGTGAGTTATCGTTTAGTGAATTGTTACAACAATCGAAACAGATGTCGTTATCGGCGTTTGAACATCAACACTTACCGTTTGAAATGTTGGTGGAGCGATTACAACCGACAAGAAGTTTTAGTCATACGCCTTTGTTTCAGGTGATGTTTGTTTTACAAAATAATGAATCGAGTGAACTGAGCTTACCGAAGTTAACTTTAAGTGCAGTTGAAAACCCACATCAGGTTGCCAAGTATGATTTAACTTTGAGTGTCAAAGAGAGTCCTGATGGTTTGTTATTGAATTGGGAGTATTGCACGGATTTATTTGAAGCAGATACCATTAAGCGCTTAACACAGAGTTTTGAAGTTTTGTTGCAAGGGTTAGTGGCAGAGTCAGATAAACCGATTAATCAGCAATCATTACTGACAGAAAAAGAAAAACAAACCTTGCTACTAGAGCAAGAGCAACAGGTATCGGCTTATCCTGATGATGTGTGTATGCATGAACTGTTTGAGAAACAGGTTGAATTGACTCCTGATGCGGTAGCGGCGGTTTATGAAGAGCAATCGTTGACTTATCGTGAACTGAATAAAAAAGCCAATCGTTTAGCCCATTATTTAGTTGAGCAGGGAGTTAAACCAGATGATTTAGTGGGACTTTATGTAGAACGTTCATTAGAGATGTTAGTGGGTTTGTTGGGTATATTGAAAGCGGGAGGTGCTTATGTGCCATTAGATCCGGCTTACCCGAAAGGTCGACTAAGTTATATGTTAGATAATGCTGGAGTGAGTTTGTTATTAACGCAAAGTCACTTAACATCGAGTTTGGATTTAACAGAGTTAACGGCATTTTGTTTAGATGATGAGTTAGCTTTGCAGGATTATGCTGTAGAGAATATTCCGACAGCGGAGAGTGGAGTCAGTGGGTCGCATTTGGCTTATGTAATTTACACTTCGGGCTCTACTGGACAACCTAAAGGGGTAATGGTCTCGCGGGGCGCCTTTAATAACTTTGTTCAAGGTGCGGCTGAATTAGTTAATATTAATTCTAATACTGAGTGGTTAGCACTGACCACCATTGCTTTTGATATAGCTGGTTTAGAATTGTTTGGTCCTTTATTCCACGGCGGTAAAGTTCATCTGCTCGCTTATGAGAAAGCGAAAGACTGGACGTTATTAGGCCAATATATTAATGCACATAAAATTAATGTATTACAGGCAACCCCTTCTACTTGGAACGCTTTATTTGAAAGTGGCTGGGATGGCAGTGATGAACTGCTCGCGTTGGTTGGTGGTGAGGCTGTTGAAGCCAAAATGGCTGATCAAATATTAGAACATTGTGGTCAAGGTTTAATTCATTGTTATGGTCCAACAGAAGCAACTGTCTGGTCTCATATGAATCTTATTAATTGTGATGATATTAATATGAGCATCACCGGATTATTGCCTGGTTATGTCCATTATGTTGTCAATGAAAAAAATGAGTTACAACCTATCGGTATGGCCGGAGAATTATTATTGGGTGGGGCTTCGTTAGCAAGTGGTTATAGACACTTGGAATCGTTAACTCAAGAGCGATTCATTAAAAATCCATTTTCAAATAAAGCCAATGATTATTTATATCGAACCGGAGATAGTGTTCGTCGATTAGCCGATGGCACTTTGCAATACTTAGGCCGTCTTGATGAGCAAGTAAAAATCAGAGGCTTTAGAATTGAGCTGGGAGAAATTGAATCGGTGATCAGTGCCCATGAGCAAGTCAAAGAAGTCGTAGCGATTGTTAGCGGTGAACCTAAACAAATCGTTGCTTACTTAATCGCTGAGGATCCTCAAATTGAAGGTAGTGAGTTATTTGAGTCAGTGCGTCAATATATGAAATTGAAACTACCTGATTATATGCTGCCTTCTGCAATGGTTATGCTTGAGTCAATGCCATTAACGTTAAATGGAAAAATTGATCGGCGTTCTTTACCTGCGCCAGACTCTGCGAATCAATTGACTAGCCAGTATGTTGCGCCCAGTACTGAGGTTGAATCTAAGTTATGTGACATTTGGAGTGAACTATTAAATGTTGAAAAAGTGGGTGTAAAAGATAACTTTTTTGATATCGGTGGACACTCGTTATTAGCCACTCGTTTAATTTCACTGATTAGAACGGAATTTGAATTGGATGTTGCAATTCGTGAAATATTTAATTTACAAACAATTGTCGAGCTTGCTGAATTTATTGAGCAGGAAGTAAAACTAAATGCAGGACTTAATTTAAGTTCAGAAAAAACAGAAAATAGTGAAGAAGAGAGCGAAAAATGGGAAATATAACGACTCAAATAAAAAAAGTACTTCTGTCGTTAATTGAGTTAGGCATTTCATTAGATGTATCTAAAGATAAATTAATTGTTGAAGGAAATCTTAAAGCTTTAGATGATAAAACAAAAATCTTTTTGAAATCTAATAAAAGTGAAGTGATGGACTACATTAGAAGTCGTAAACGTAAAGCGGCTCAAATGATCACTCAGAGAACTCAAGATAATGATTTGCCATTATCTTTTGCTCAACAGCGCTTATGGTTTATTGACCAATTAGAGCCTGGAGGCACACAATATAATATGCCAATGGCTATGCGTTTAAATGGAAGACTCAATGAAGAGGCTTTACAAAAGTCCTTTGATGAAATTATCAGACGTCATGAAATTCTTCGCACCACCTATTACAACAATACTGATGGTGATGGTGTTCAACGAATTCAAAAACAACAGTCGATAATAATTAACAAAATTGATATTAGCCAATATAAAGATGAAGAGCAGTTAACAAAAATTTTTGAATTAGCAGATAAAGACGCACAAACAGCATTTGATTTAACGCAAGACTTAATGTTAAGAGTGAGTTTAATTACGCTTAGTGATGAGGCGTCGGTATTATTATTTAATATGCATCATATTGCTTCTGATGCATGGTCTATGGGCGTGCTGACTAATGAATTTGTTCATTTATATACGGCTTTTTGTGAAAACAAAGAAAATCCGTTAGATGATCTCATCATACAATATGCTGACTTTTCTCAATGGCAGCGTAATTGGTTAAGTGGAGATACACTCGATGAGCTTATGGATTATTGGAAAAAACAATTAGCTGATATGCCGAATGTCAGCTCTTTTCCTTTAGATAAAAAAAGACCCGCAAAACAATCATTTAAAGGTAATAGTTATAGTCATTTAATAAGTCAGCCAATAGTGCAAAAGTTACAAAAACTCAGTGCATCAAATGATGCGACTTTGTTTATGACCATGCAGGCTATCTTTTCGATTTTAATGTCTCGGTATAGTGGTCAATCGGATATTGTTTTAGGTACTTCTATTGCTAATAGACCACAATCAGAGTTGGCCCCTTTGATTGGTTTTTTTGTAAATGCGTTGTTATTAAGATGCGATCTCTCAAAAGATATTTCGTTTTTAGATTATTTAGTACAAACAAAAAATATGACTTTAGATGCGTATGATCACCAAAGCGTACCTTTTGAAATGTTAGTTGAAGCGCTTCAATCTGAGCGTAATTTATCTCATAGTCCTTTGTTTCAAGTAATGATTAGCATGCAGAATAACGAAAGCTTTGAGTTGAAATTACCTGAGTTAAGTTTAAGTTCCCTAGATAACGAGAGAAACTTTTGTAAGTTTGATCTCACTTTAATTTTGTTAGAAAGCGATGATGGTTTAAACATTACCTGGGAATATTGTTCTGACTTATTTGAGCTTGAAAGTATCCAACAATTTGCTGCCAGTTTTGAAGTTTTAGTTCATGCTGTTGCCAATAATCCAAATCAGCCTATTTATACGTTACCACTTATTGAAGAGCAACAAGAAGCCGCGTTACTTAAAAAGCAGGAAAGACTATTATACCCACAAGATAAGTGTTTTCATGAGATATTTGAAGCACAAGTGGCACAAACACCTGAGCGTGTCGCTATCCAGTTTAAAGGTTCAGAGCTCACTTACCAACAGTTAAATAGTAGAGCTAATCAGATCGCGCATTATTTGCGAGAGCAAGGCATCAATACTGAATCACTTGTTGGTTTATATGTCGAGCGCTCACCTGAAATGGTGATTGGTATTATTGCAATATTAAAGGCTGGTGGTGCTTATGTTCCTCTGGATACCGACCATCCTGCAAGTCGATTAGAATATATTTTAGATGATACCAATATTTCTGTCGTGTTATGTCAGGCGGCTTTAAGCAAGCGACTAGCTGAATATGCTTTAACGACCGTTCCGATTGACCAAACTGACTTATTTAAAAAGCAGCCTGATGTTAATCTAGATAAAAAATCAATCAACTTATCCAATAAAAATCTAGCCTACATTATTTATACATCGGGCTCGACTGGCCAGCCTAAAGGTGTCATGGTAGAGCATCAGAGTCTGGTTAATTTAAAATCTTCATTAGAAAATAAATTATTCAATGTGACTCAGGCAAAAAATTGGGGATGGAATGCACCGTTTTCTTTTGACTCATCAATTAAAGCATTAACCGCATTGAGTGCGGGTGTTTGTGTTACGCTAATACCAACTGATGTGCGAGCTATGCCGTCAGACTTCATTGAGTATTTATTAAGTCATCAAGTTGATATTTTTGATTGCACACCATCTCATGCGAAACATTTCTTAGCAGATGAGCGTTTTGTTGCTGCTATTTCAACACCGCTTCATTGGGTGATTGGCGGAGAAGCCATTTCTGAGAAACTTTGGCAAAAAATAAGTTTGCTTAATCAGCAAACATCAAGTCGGGCTTTTAATGTTTATGGTCCAACTGAATGTACGGTTAATAGCAGCTTGATTGAAATATTACCGGATAATCAACCCAATATTGGAAAGGCAATTGATAATGTTTCACTTTATGTGGTCGATCAAAAATTACAACTGAAACCGGTAGGTGCTGTTGGTGAGTTAGTGATTGGTGGTGATTGTTTGGCTCGTGGCTATTTGAATAGCACAGAACTTAGTGAAGAAAAATTTGTTCGAAATCCATTTGAGGATAATCCAGAAAAAAGAGTTTATAAAACGGGTGACTTGGTTCGTTGGTTACATGATGGCCATTTAGAATATATAGGGCGAGTTGATGAACAAGTTAAAATTAGAGGTTATCGAATAGAGTTGGGAGAAATTGAACACCAACTAATGAACTTGCCCGAAGTTAAACAGGCAGTTGTTTTAGCGAAAAAAACAGAAACGGATGATTACCAATTATTAGCTTATATGACTTTGAATGATTCAGCCGCAGAAAAAATATCAGAAGCATTTATACTGGAACAGTTATCCAAAAAATTGCCAGAATATATGCTGCCAGCACGATGTGTTACGCTTGAAAACCTGCCTTTGACTGTTAATGGAAAAGTTGATCGTAAAAAGTTAAAAGCGCTTAACGAACAAGAAGAGTCTATTAGAGAAATTGTATTACCGTCAACCGAAATAGAAAACAAGCTGAAGTTATTATGGCTGGAGTTACTTAAGCTAGATGATGTGAGCGTGACAGATAATTTCTTTGCCGTAGGCGGTCATTCATTACTCACCGCTCGTCTAATCAGCCAAATCAAGCAAACCCTCAAAGTGGATGTGAGTGTACGCGATGTATTCGAACACAATACCATCCATCAGTTAGCAAGTTATATTGAAGGCTTAGAGCAGAGTGAACAAATTACTATTCCAGTCATCTCCCGAGAGCAGTCATTACCACTGTCTTTCTCGCAACAACGTTTATGGTTTATCGACCAGCTAGAGCCGGGTAGCAGTCAATACAATATGCCGATGGCGTTAAGACTCAAAGGTGAGTTGAACCAATCGGCGCTGCAACAAAGCCTGGATGCGATAATTGCGCGTCATGAAGTGTTAAGAACAACTTATCAAACCGGAGAAGATGGAGAAGGTTGTCAGGTGATTCATGCCGCCCAAGCCTTAACCATAAAGCAGTTAGATTTAAGTCATTTGGCTGATAGTGAGCGAGAAGCGGAAGTAATGCGCTTGGCGGTAGAAGATAGTCAACGCGGTTTTGATTTAAGTGCAGATTTAATGCTAAGAGTGAGTCTGTTAGTTTTATCAGATACAGAAAGTGTGTTGTTATTTAACCTGCATCATATCGCTTCTGATGGTTGGTCGATGGGAGTCTTAACACAAGAGTTTGTGGGTTTATATCAAGCTTACAGTGAAGGACGGGAAGCGAGGCTTCCGCCATTAGCGATTCAATATGCAGACTTTGCTCACTGGCAAAGAGAGTGGCTCAGTGGTGAACGTTTAGAATCAGAGTTAAGTTATTGGGAAGGTCAGTTATCCGGTATACCTGCGGTACATAGTTTACCGTTAGATAAACCGCGTCCGGTGGTGCAGAGTGTGGCGGGTGCGAGTTTGAGTCAATCGTTGAGTTTATCGCTCAGCGAAGAATTACAAACTTTAAGCCAAAGCAATGATGCGACTTTGTTTATGACATTACAAACGGCATTTGCGGTGTTGTTGTCGCGTTATAGTCATGAAAGTGACATAGTGATGGGGACACCGATAGCCAATCGAACGCATTCTTCGTTATCGCCTTTAATTGGTTTTTTTGTGAATACCTTGGTGTTACGGAATCAGATTGAGGGTGAGTTATCATTTAATGAATTGTTGCAACAATCGAAACAGATGTCGTTATCGGCGTTTGAACATCAACACTTACCGTTTGAAATGTTGGTGGAGCGATTACAACCGACAAGAAGTTTTAGTCATACGCCTTTGTTTCAGGTGATGTTTGTTTTACAAAATAATGAATCGAGTGAACTGAGCTTACCGAAGTTAACTTTAAGTGCAGTTGAAAACCCACATCAGGTTGCCAAGTATGATTTAACTTTGAGTGTCAAAGAGAGTCCTGATGGTTTGTTATTGAATTGGGAGTATTGCACGGATTTATTTGAAGCAGATACCATTAAGCGCTTAACACAGAGTTTTGAAGTTTTGTTGCAAGGGTTAGTGGCAGAGTCAGATAAACCGATTAATCAGCAATCATTACTGACAGAAAAAGAAAAACAAACCTTGCTACTAGAGCAAGAGCAACAGGTATCGGCTTATCCTGATGATGTGTGTATGCATGAACTGTTTGAGAAACAGGTTGAATTGACTCCTGATGCGATAGTGGCGGTTTATGAAGAGCAATCGTTGACTTATCGTGAACTGAATAAAAAAGCCAATCGTTTAGCCCATTATTTAGTTGAGCAGGGAGTTAAACCAGATGATTTAGTGGGACTTTATGTAGAACGTTCATTAGAGATGTTAGTGGGCTTGTTGGGTATATTGAAAGCGGGAGGTGCTTATGTGCCATTAGATCCGGCTTACCCGAAAGGTCGACTAAGTTATATGTTAGATAATGCTGGAGTGAGTTTGTTATTAACGCAAAGTCACTTAACATCGAGTTTGGATTTAACAGAGTTAACGGCATTTTGTTTAGATGATGAGTTAGCTTTGCAGGATTATGCTGTAGAGAATATTCCGACAGCGGAGAGTGGAGTCAGTGGGTCGCATTTGGCTTATGTAATTTACACTTCGGGCTCTACTGGACAACCTAAAGGGGTAATGGTTGAACATCAAAGTATTATTAACTCAACCCTTGATCGAAAGAGGTATTATCAAAGTGAATTGAATCATTTATTAATGATGAGTTCTGTTGGGTTTGATATTGCTGCCGGTGTTATTTTCTGGGCATTAACCAGTGGGGCTGCGTTAAATATTATGCGTGACCCGCAACACTTAACGGCAAATGAATTTGTTGATTTTATTATAAAAAATAAAATTAATTGTTTTATGTGTATTCCTTCCTTTTATCGTGGGGTGATGGATGAAATCTATCATCAGCGATCGCAGCATCAATTAAATACCATTATTTTAGGTGGTGAGTCCTTAACTTCAGAAGTCGGTCAAAAATATCAAGATTGTCATTATGATTTATTTAATGAATATGGACCGACTGAAGCGACAGTGTGGAGTAGTGTTTTTAAAGTTGAAAAAGGTTTGGCTCGGGCGAGTGCTCCCATTGGCCGAACTCCAGGGGCCGCGGAACTTTATGTGTTAAATGATGCTTACTCACCCCAACCCGTCGGAGCTGTAGGAGAATTGTTTATCGGTGGTAAAAGTTTAGCTCGGGGGTATTGGAGAAGTGGTGACTTAACTGAAAAAAGTTTTATTCGCAATGCTTCTTTTGCAAAACAAAAAGTTTTATATAAAACAGGTGACTTGGTTCGTCGCTTAGCCGATGGTAATTTAGAGTTTGTTGGTCGTGTCGATCATCAAATTAAATTAAGAGGCTATCGAATTGAGCTGGGTGAAATTGAATTTGCCTTGTTAAGTCATGAAAAAGTCAACGATGCAACGGTGGTGGTTAATGAGCAAACTTCAAGTTTGATTGGATATATTGCTTCAAATGTAGACGATGAGAATAAAAATAACTTGATCAACACCATTAAAGCAAAACTTGTTGACTATTTACCCGAGTATATGGTTCCCGATCATATAATTGTTATGGCTTCTTTTCCATTAACCACCAATGGAAAAATTGATCGCGAAGCTTTACCTCAACCTGAAAATATTAATGAACTTGAATTTGTTGCTGCGAATACAAAAACTGAAATTACCTTAAGTTATGTTTGGGGAGAGTTACTTTCTATTGAAAAAGTCAGTGTCACTGCAACTTTCTTTGAGCTAGGAGGCCACTCATTATTAGTGACTCGTCTAATCAGCCAAATTAAGCAAACCCTCAAAGTGGATGTGAGTGTACGCGATGTATTCGAACACAATACCATCCGTCAGTTAGCAAGTTATATAGAAGGCTTAGAGCAGAGTGAACAAATTACTATTCCAGTCATCTCCCGAGAGCAGTCATTACCACTGTCTTTCTCGCAACAACGTTTATGGTTTATCGACCAGCTAGAGCCGGGTAGCAGTCAATACAATATGCCGATGGCGTTAAGACTCAAAGGTGAGTTGAACCAATCGGCGCTGCAACAAAGCCTGGATGCGATAATTGCGCGTCATGAAGTGTTAAGAACGACTTATCAAACCGGAGAAGATGGAGAAGGTTGTCAGGTGATTCATGCCGCCCAAGCCTTAACCATAAACCAGTTAGATTTAAGTCATTTGGCTGATAGTGAGCGAGAAGCGGAAGTAATGCGCTTGGCGGTAGAAGATAGCCAACGCGGTTTTGATTTAAGTGCAGACTTAATGTTAAGAGTGAGTCTGTTAGTTTTATCAGATACAGAAAGTGTGTTGTTATTTAACTTGCATCATATCGCTTCTGATGGTTGGTCGATGGGAGTCTTAACACAAGAGTTTGTGGGTTTATATCAAGCTTACAGTGAAGGACGGGAAGCGAGGCTTCCGGCATTAGCGATTCAATATGCAGACTTTGCTCACTGGCAAAGAGAGTGGCTCAGTGGTGAACGTTTAGAATCAGAGTTAAGTTATTGGGAAGGTCAGTTATCCGGTATACCTGCGGTACATAGTTTACCGTTAGATAAACCGCGTCCGGTGGTGCAGAGTGTGGCGGGTGCGAGTTTGAGTCAATCGTTGAGTTTATCGCTCAGCGAAGAATTACAAACTTTAAGCCAAAGCAATGATGCGACTTTGTTTATGACATTGCAGACTGCGTTTGCGGTGTTGTTGTCGCGTTATAGTCATGAAAGTGACATAGTGATGGGGACGCCGATAGCCAACCGAACGCATTCTTCATTATCGCCTTTAATTGGTTTCTTTGTGAATACTTTGGTGTTACGGAATCAGATTGAGGGTGAGTTATCGTTTAGTGAATTGTTACAACAATCGAAACAGATGTCGTTATCGGCATTTGAACATCAACAGTTACCGTTTGAAATGTTGGTGGAGCGATTACAACCGACAAGAAGCTTTAGTCATACACCTTTGTTTCAGGTGATGTTTACCCTGCAAAATGAAGAAAAAAATGAATTTGCTTTGCCCAGGCTTTCTTTACAGGCCATTCAAAATGAAAATGTGGTGGCTAAATATGATTTAATGCTAAGTGTTACTGAAACTAAACAAGGATTAGTCCTGAGTTGGAATTACTGCTCAGATTTATTTAATCGTGAAACGATACAGACAATGGCGAGTAGCTTTGAATTATTTCTTAGCCAAATTGTTCAACAAGAAAATACGCCAGTATCATCACTGAATATTGTTAGTGAGTCAGATCAACAAAAACAACTTGATTGGCTAAAAATTGATGCTTCTTATCCAACGGATAAAACTATTGTTGAATTATTTAAAGAAAGTGTTGAGCAGCAACCCAACAAAGTAGCTTTAGTACATGATGAATGTGAAATGACTTATCATCAATTAGATGAACAGTCAGATCTTTTGGCGCTTTATCTGCTCGAGCGTCATGCAAAAGAGGGTGATTTAATTGGGATTTGCGTTGAACGCTCACCTTCATTAGTGATAGCGATGTTAGCTGTTGCTAAAGTGGGAGCTGCTTATGTACCACTTGATCCCGATTATCCTGAATCTCGTTTGCAAATGATGTTAGATGATGGTCAATTATCGATTGTAATTACCGAAAAAATGACGCTGAAAAATACTCCATCAATTCAGACATTAGCACTTTTAATGGACGATGATGTTACGATGGAGAAATTTAAAGGGCAACGTTTAGATAACCTTGCCTTGAAGCAAACGCCGCAAAGTCTTGCCTATGTGATGTATACCTCAGGTTCTACCGGAAGGCCCAAAGGGGTCATGGTGCATCAGCTTGGTATTATACGTTTAGTGGTTAATTCGAAGTATGTCGAGATAAAAAATACGGATGTTTTAGCGCAAGCTTCAAATTGTTCATTTGATGCAGCAACCTTTGAAATATGGGGAACTTTGTTAAATGGTGCACAGTTAGCTTTTATTAATAAAGCCACTTTTTTAGAGCCAAAATTATTTAGTGCATGGTTGAAAGATAATAAGGTGAATACGGTTTTTATTACAACCGCTATTTTTAACCAAATGGCTCAATCTTTCCCCACAGGTTTTGCTTCCTTAGATAATTTATTATTTGGCGGTGAGAAGCTAAATTTGGCTGCGGTTAATAAAATTATTACACAAGGTAAACCCAAGCGTTTATTACAAATGTATGGACCTACGGAAAATACGACATTTAGTACTTCCTATGAGATTACGGAAATTTCTGATATCGGATTTTCTATTGGTAAAGCTATTGAAGGGAGCTGTTCATTAGTTTTGGATAGTGAGCAGCGATTATTGCCTGTTGGTGCGGTTGGTGAGTTAGTTTTAGGTGGCGATGGTGTTGCTCAAGGCTATATGAATCAGCCCGAACTCAGTGATGAAAAGTTTATTAACCTCAATCAATATTCTAAACATAAATTTTACCGAAGTGGCGATCTGGTTCGTTATGAGCCTGATGGAAATATTACTTTTGTTGGTCGGGTTGATGATCAAGTTAAAATTCGTGGTTTCAGAATAGAACCGGGTGAAGTCGCTGCTACTTTACTCAAAAATGAAAAAGTCAAAGAAGCTTATGCATTGGTTAGTGGTGAAGAAAATAATAAAAGGTTAATTGCTTATATCGAAATTTCGGCTAGTGAACAAAATGAAGTTGAGTTAATTAGTGAAATTAAAAGTTGGTTAAAATCATTATTACCAGAATATATGGTGCCATCGGCGATTGTTATAGTAGATTCATTGCCGATTAATGCGAATGGTAAAATTGATAAAAACAAATTGCCAGCAGTTGACTTCTCTAGTCAGCAAGTATTTATTGAAGCTGATTCAGATTTGGAAGTTAAAATCAGAGAAATTTGGGCGGTATTGTTAGACTTGGAAAAAGTCAGTGTCACTGCAACTTTCTTTGAGCTAGGAGGCCACTCATTATTAGTGACTCGTCTAATCAGCCAAATCAAGCAAACCCTCAAAGTGGATGTGAGTGTACGCGATGTATTCGAACACAATACCATCCGTCAGTTAGCAAGTTATATAGAAGGCTTAGAGCAGAGTGAACAAATTACTATTCCAGTCATCTCCCGAGAGCAGCCATTACCATTGTCTTTCTCGCAACAACGCTTATGGTTTATCGACCAGTTAGAGCCGGGTAGCAGTCAATACAATATGCCGATGGCGTTAAGACTCAAAGGTGAGCTGAATCAATCGGCGCTGCAACAAAGCCTGGATGCGATAATTGCGCGTCATGAAGTGTTAAGAACGACTTATCAAACCGGAGAAGATGGAGAAGGTTGTCAGGTGATTCATGCCGCCCAAGCCTTAACCATAAACCAGTTAGATTTAAGTCATTTGGCTGATAGTGAGCGAGAAGCGGAAGTAATGCGCTTAGCGGTAGAAGATAGCCAACGCGGTTTTGATTTAAGTGCAGACTTAATGTTAAGAGTGAGTCTGTTAGTTTTATCAGATACAGAAAGTGTGTTGTTATTTAACTTGCATCATATCGCTTCTGATGGTTGGTCGATGGGAGTCTTAACACAAGAGTTTGTGGGTTTATATCAAGCTTACAGTGAAGGACGGGAAGCGAGGCTTCCGGCATTAGCGATTCAATATGCAGACTTTGCTCACTGGCAAAGAGAGTGGCTCAGTGGTGAACGTTTAGAATCAGAGTTAAGTTATTGGGAAGGTCAGTTATCCGGTATACCTGCGGTACATAGTTTACCGTTAGATAAACCGCGTCCGGTGGTGCAGAGTGTGGCGGGTGCGAGTTTGAGTCAATCGTTGAGTTTATCGCTCAGCGAAGAATTACAAACTTTAAGCCAAAGCAATGATGCGACTTTGTTTATGACATTGCAGACTGCGTTTGCGGTGTTGTTGTCGCGTTATAGTCATGAAAGTGACATAGTGATGGGGACACCGATAGCCAATCGAACGCATTCTTCGTTATCGCCTTTAATTGGTTTCTTTGTGAATACCTTGGTGTTACGGAATCAGATTGAGGGTGAGTTATCATTTAATGAATTGTTGCAACAATCGAAACAGATGTCGTTATCGGCGTTTGAACATCAACACTTACCGTTTGAAATGTTGGTGGAGCGATTACAACCGACAAGAAGTTTTAGTCATACGCCTTTGTTTCAGGTGATGTTTGCATTGCAAAATAATGAACAAACCGAATTAACTTTGCCTAACTTAAAATTGGAAGCTGTTCAGGCAGAAAGTTCAATTGCCAAGTTTGATTTAACGGTAACAGTAGAAGAAACCTCTTATGGTTTGAATATTAACTGGAATTATTCGACAGCCTTATTTGAAGAACAAACGATTGAAAACTTATCGAGTTATTTTGCAAGAATATTAGCTTTATTAACTCAGTCTCCTGAACAACCTGTTTTTGAATTGATCACTATTGATGAGAATGAATATGATGCTCTTAAAAATTGGAACAATATTGAAAAAAGCAATGGCAATAAAAGCCATTATCCTGAAAAGTTAAAAGCAGTTGAATGTGAAGCGTTAGACTTTTGGATTATGGATAGCGAACAATATTTGTTGCCTAAAGGTGCTATTGGTGAGCTAGTGCTAGTTGCCCAACCTGAGAACAAGGAGTTGGAAAAGCAAAGTGTATTAACGAAAAGTGAATTAATTACTCAAGATCATCAGTGGTTGTTGAGAACTGGGGAGTTAGCACGTATTAATCATAATGCGGAGTTAAGCTTTTTAGGGCGTATGGATGAACAGGTAAAAATAGAAGGGCTTAGTTTTAATTTGTCCAGTGTGAAAAATACTATTTTGGCACATGATAGTATTGAGGGTGCATATTTATCGTTAGAAGAGCATAATGACACCAGCAAAATTGTTGCTTATGTGATACCGAAAGAAACCGTAGTAGATGAAGTTAAATTTGTTGATGCGTTACATTCTTGGTTAAATGCACGACTTCAAAAAGCAATGTTACCTAAAGGGATTTGTTTGCTGGCTGAAACAACAGTGTCTTTTGATTCTGTGCAACAGCAAGGGGCTGTTATTCATTGGTTGAAATCGATTGAATTTTTAGAACCTGTAACGTCAAATGAAATAAAACTAGCTTCAGCTTGGAAAAATTTATTAGGATTGGAGCAGATTAGTTTAAATGATAATTTCTTTGCTTTGGGCGGTAGCTCGTTAACATTACTTCGCTTAGAGTTCTCCATTCAGGAATATTTTAACGTTGAACTTTCTATACGAGAACTATTTGAAAATCCATTACTTTCTCAACAAGTAGAGCTGATTCAAAGTAAAGAGAAACGATTGCATTTATCTGTTATTGAACCCATTAATAGAAAAAACACTTTCTTGGCTTTATCTTATGCACAGCGTCGCTTATGGTTTATTGACCAAATGCAAGGAAGCAGTGCGCAATATAACATGCCTATTGCGTTGCGCTTAAAGGGAACATTAAATAGAAAAGCAATGAGCCAAGCGTTGAATCAAATAATACAGCGTCATGAAATTCTGAGAACACAATACCAGATTGATGAAAAAGGAGAGGGCTACCAAGTCGTTTTAGAAAAAGCTGAGCTAGCAATTGTTGATATAGATTTTTCTCATTGTTCAAATGAAGAAGCGCAAAAGAGAGTGAATGAGTTGGCTTTAGAAGATATGCAGCTTTCATTTAAACTCGATCAAGAATTAATGATTCGCTGTACTTTAATAAAAATAATGGACCATGAACATGTGTTATTACTGAATATTCATCATATCGCTTTTGATGGTTGGTCAGTTGGCATATTAACCCAAGAGTTCTCGGCTCTTTATAGTGCATTCATTAATGCTAGAACACATCAATTGCCCGCTTTAGATATTCAATATGCTGATTATGCAGACTGGCAGAAAAAATGGCTGCAAGGTGATGTTTTTGAGCAGCAAATGGAATATTGGCAAATGCAACTTAAAGACCTGCCCTTGGTTCATAATTTAATTCTCGATAAGCCGAGACCGAAACAACAGACTTTTGCTGGCAGTGTTTTTCAAACCAAAATTAATGCAGGGATCATTCGTCAACTAGATGGGATTGCACAAGAGAATGGAGCAACTTTATTTATGTTGCTACAATCTGTTTTTGCCTTATTGATAGCAAGGTATAGTCGAGAGCAAGATGTTGTCGTTGGTACTCCGGTTTCAGGGCGTTCACATAAACAAGTCGCACCATTGATAGGCTTTTTTGTTAACTCATTGGTGTTGCGAAATAATTTAAGTGGTAATCCGACATTTATTGAATATTTGAACTCGTCAAAGCAAATGGTACTCGATGCTTTTGATCATCAAGATGTTCCCTTTGAAATGTTGGTGGATCAATTAAATTTAGAACGTAATTTGAATCATGCACCACTGTTTCAATTATTATTTTCGTTACAGAATAACGATATCCCTGAACTATCGCTGCCAGGATTGACATTGAGCGGTATTGAAACAGACAATCAATTTGCTAAATTTGAATTGTCACTCCATATTGGAAAAAGAGCCGATGGTGATTATTCATCATCATGGGAATATAATATTCAGTTATTTAATCAGGAAACAGTGGCTGAGTTTGCCCAGCATTATAATTTGTTATTAGAACAAATTGTGGCTAATCCCAATCAGAATATTTATCAAATACCATTGATTAATCAGCAAGAGCAGGTTCAATTCTCAACTCCACCTGTTGTGATAAATTCGACTGTGACAAATCAAACTGCGACAAATCAGATAGCCAAAAACATAGGCAATTGCATTCATCATATTTTTGAGCAACAAGCGTTTTCACAGGCTCAAAATGTTGCGGTCTCTTATGAGCAAGATAGCTTAACTTATCAAGAGTTAAATCAGCGAGCTAATCGATTAGCCCGTTATTTAATTGAGCAAGGCGTCACTCAAGGAGCTTATGTAGGATTATTGGTTGAGCGTTCATTTGATATTGTTGTTGGAATTTTAGCAACACTTAAAGTGGGAGCGGCTTATGTTCCTTTGGAACCTGGTAATCCTGATTCTCGAATAGAATATATGATTGATGATGCTAAAATTAATTGGGTGATTACCCAGCAACATCTTGAGTCCAGATTATCAAATAAAAATGTTGCTTTAGTCAGTTTAGATTGCGAGAAGACGATTAAAGCCCTTGAGTTGTTAGATTCGTCAAATATTGAGCGGGTTCACGTATTGCCAGAAAATGCGGCTTATGTCATTTATACATCGGGTTCAACGGGCAAGCCAAAAGGCGTTATTGTTGAACATAAAAATGTTATACGTCTATTCGAAACCTGTGCTGAAAACTTTACATTTAATCACAATGATTGCTGGACTCTATTTCATTCTTATGCTTTTGACTTTTCCGTATGGGAAATTTGGGGAGCATTATTACACGGTGGAAAACTGGTTGTTGTTCCTTATGAAGTCAGTCGTTCTGTCAATCGTTTTTACCAATTACTAATTGAACATCAAGTAACGGTGTTGAATCAAACG